>CACNAX010000003.1 GCA_902618565.1 uncultured Pelagibacteraceae bacterium | reverse complement strand
GTAAAGTTTTCTATTCAAACTATCTTTTGCATTATTTATTGCTTGATTAATAACTTTTAGTTTTGTCCCTTTTTTTGCAACAGTAATTGTGATTTGCTTACCTTCTTTTTGTGTAAGTGTTTTTTCAATTAATTCTTTCTCTTTAATTTCATTTGATAAAATTATTGAAGATGGCACACTTTTATTTTCATAAAATTGAGAGACAAAAGAGTTAATGATATCACTGAGATTTTCTTCTGGATCATGCTTTGGAAAAAAAGCTTGATTACCCCAATTTTGTTTTGACCTATAAAAAAAAACTTGAATACAAGTTTTTCCAGACTCTTTATATCCCGCGATAACATCTGCTTCGACTAAATTTGCTTCATTAATTCTTTGAGAAGATTGGATAATATTTAACGATTTAATTCGATCTCTTAATATTGCTGCTTTTTCAAAGTCTAAATCCTCACTAGCCTTTTCCATTTGATTAGATAAGCTTTTCTGAATTTTTCTAGATTTGCCTGACACAAACTCAATTGCATCATCAACAGTTTGTTTATAATCACTCTCAGTTACGTAACCAACACAAGGTCCCGAGCACCTTTTAATTTGATAAAGTATGCAGGGTCTTTCTCTATTTTTGAAAACAGTATCATCACAAATTCTGAGATGAAATATTTTTTGGATCATTTTTATAGTCCAATTTGCAGATCCAGCTGATGCAAATGGTCCAAAATAAAATCCTTCTTTACCTTTTTTTCCTCTGTGCCTTTTGATTTGTGGCCATTTATCTTTGTCGCCTATAAAAATAAAAGGAAAGGATTTATCGTCTCTTAGTAAAATATTAAATTTTGGTTTAAACTTTTTAATTAAATTTGCTTCTAAAAGTAAAGCCTCACTTTCATTTGAAGTAGTAGTAATTTCGAGTCTTTTTGTTTGAGAGAGCATTCTCTCAGTCCTAATGATATGACTTTTCTCTGATACATAACTTTTAAGTCTGTTCGGAAGGTTTTTTGCTTTACCCACATAAAGAATTTCTCCTTTTGAATTTAGCATCCTATAAACACCTGGAAGCTTAGGAACCAAGTGCAATTCTTTTTTAATTACTTCTTTACCTATATCAGAGCTGATCATGGCTTCTTTTTTTAGAAATTTGGATCCCAACTGAGCTGCAATCCTTCATTATTTCTAATTTTTCGATTTGAAGAGTAATTTTATCTATTCTTTTATCTTTGAATAGCTCATCAAAAACATCTTCTGCCAATGTTTCAAGAAAATTATAATGTTTATTTTTTACCAATTTTTTTATTAATTTTACAATTTTAGCATAATTCACTATCGATTTAATATCTTTATCATTCGATGGCTGTTTATCTTGATAATTTACTTCTAAATTAAATTTTACTTTTTGAGGTTTTTCTTTTTCAAAATCAAAATAACCAAGTTTTAAGTCTAACACTAATTCTTTTATTAAAACTTTTTTTTCGTAATTAAATAAACTTTTATTTTTATCTATTTTAACGATTTTAAGATTATTTTTTTTCATCTTTAAATCCGGGATTCTATAAAATTAATAATTTTTGGGTGGTAATATTTAAAACAAGGATATGAAACCATATAATGACCAGCTGCTTTCTTTTTCATTTCTTTCTTCAACTTTTTGTCAAGAGCTATAAATTTTTTTTCACTTGTAAGTTTTTCTTTACCTTCCGGCCACGCCTCTTCCCATCCACCTTTCATTTTTTCTTTAATTTTGCATTTCATACCATTAACTTCAATATCTTTTCCTGTATGACCAGGGGTATCAATCCAATTAATACCAGGAATATTTCCTAAATCTTTCTTCATCCATTCGCTGTTGCTTCGCCAATCTCCCTCACCATCCACAGGACTGTGAAAAACTAATGCATCTATTCTCTCAAAACTTTTAATCTCGTCTATTACCATTTTTCTTAGAGGTGTATTAGGTCTTCTATCCCAACAATTAGGCATAAAAGAAATCGTGGCATTAAAATCTTTTGGGTGTAAACCTTTGTGTCGAAGAGTGTCAATACCTCCACATGATAGACCTGACATAAAAATTTGATTTCGTGGTGTTCCTTTAGAGACTAGTTTATCAATAAGATCTTTATTTACCTTTACCCTCTTTGGAATAGCCCATTCGGCAATTACACAGTCATACCAAGGTTTGTGCCAAGCCCCTTTAAATTTCCAGCCACATTTATATCCATCATCTCCACCTGCCTTATGGAGATTACCATTAAGCAATAGAACTAATTCTTTACCTTTAATTTTAGTTCCAGATATTTGACCTAATTGTTTAGGAAGAAAATCTTTACACACTCCCCATTTCTTTTCAACTTTCCACCCTCCTGTATTATAGATCATTATGATTTTATTTTCTGGATTTGGAATATCAGTTCCTTTTATTACAGTTACTTTTTTTCCATCACTATAAATAAATGCATCTCCCTTTATATCTCCAGATTTACATTCTCTAGCTTCTGCTAAAGAAATTAATTTAAAAAATATTGAAATTGTAATTATTAATTTTTTCATTCCTTACCACCCATTATGTCTGGAGTTTGCCAGTTTAAGTTTTGGCCACTATCAATTGCTAAAACTTGACCAGTAATAGATTTATTTTTGATAAAAAAGTCAACTGCATTGCAGATTTCTTGTACATTTGTCTGTCTTTTAAGAGGTGTCGCCATGTATTGCTTTTTAAAATGTTTTTCAGACTGTCTTTTATTTTTAATAGTTGGACCCGGAGCAATTCCATTTACTCTAATATTTGGTGCAAGACTCATAGCGCTAGTTTTGGTTAAAGTATAAAGACCAGTTTTACTTAATGTGTATGAAAAAAAATATGGTGTTAATTTAAATATTCTTTGATCAATTATATTAATAATATTATTGTTTTTGCCTCTAGCATTTTTAGCAAAACCTTTTGTCAATAAAGCTGGCGCTTTTAAATTAGCTTTTAAATGGCTTTCCCAACTTTTTGTTGTAAATTTCTCAAGGTTGTCGTTTTCAAATAATGAAGCATTATTTATTAAACAATCAAAATATTTCAATTTTGTTTTTGAAAACTTTAACATTTTCTGTATATCGTTCTCTTTAGTTAAATCTGCTTTTACCAGATAAATCTTTGTACCACTTTTATTTAAATCTTTTTTAAGACTCTCTGCTTTGGATTTAGATTTGTTATAATGGATAACAATTTCAATATTAGGCCCAGATAATTTTTTAGCTATCGCAGCCCCCATACGAGTTGCTGCTCCAGTAATTATTATCTTCCGTGCTTCCATTTTTTATCTCTTTTTTTTGTTACCCTTGTGCCAGGCATACCTAGTGTTGATCTACCTTTAGGATAAATTTTATTTTTAACATCGTACTGTCTAATTTTGGGGTTTAAAGTAATTTCTAATTCAGTACTTTGAAGTTTTCTCATCTCATCTCTAATTTTAGCGGCTTCCTCAAATTCCAAATTAGATGCAGCTTCTTTCATCTTTTTGTCTAATCCTTTTAAATGTTTTTTAAGGTTACCACCAATATTGGAACCCTCACTTATTTTGACGTAATCTTTCTCGTAAACACTTTCTAGAATATCACTTATTTCTTTTTTTACAGATTTAGCGTCGATTTTATTTTTCTTATTGTACTCTAATTGAATTTTTCTTCTTCGCTCAGTTTCTTTAATTGCTTTCTTTATACTTTTTGTTTCTTTATCAGCATAAAGAATAACTTTTCCATCTACGTTTCTTGCGGCTCTTCCTATTGTTTGAATTAGTGAAGTTTCTGATCGCAAAAATCCTTCTTTATCAGCATCTAGTATTCCTACTAATGCACATTCTGGAATATCTAAACCTTCTCTTAATAAATTTATTCCAACTAGAACATCAAATACACCCATTCTAAGGTCTCTCATAATCTCAATTCTCTCAAGTGTATCTATATCAGAATGAAGGTATCTTACTTTTATCCCATTTTCATGAAGATACTCGGTTAAATCCTCTGCCATTTTTTTTGTAAGTGTTGTAACCAAAACTCTATAATTATTTTCAACTACTTTTTTACATTCATGCATAAGGTCGTCTACTTGATTTTTGGCTGGTCTAATCTCAACTGGTGGATCAATTAAGCCTGTAGGCCTTATTACCTGATCAATAAACTTACCTTTAGTCTGTTCCAATTCCCACGGGCCAGGAGTTGCTGAAACAAATACAGTTTGTGTTCTCATCAAATCCCACTCTTCAAATTTTAAAGGTCTATTGTCCATGCAGGAAGGTAATCTAAAACCATACTCAGCCAACGTGCTTTTTCGAGATCTATCTCCCTTAAACATCCCATTAAGTTGGGGAACTGTAACATGAGATTCATCAACAAAAACTAATGTGTTATCAGGAAAATATTCGAAAAGAGTAGGTGGTGGCTCTCCTGGTTTTCTACCAGATAAAAATCTTGAATAATTTTCAATACCTGCACAAGATCCAGTTGCCTCAATCATTTCTAAATCAAATTTAGTTCTCTCCTCTAATCGTTGTGCCTCTAGTAACTTGTTTTCTGCTTTGTGTTTTTTTAAAGTCTCTTCTAATTCTTTTCTTATTTTTATAATTGCTTGTTCTACAGTTGGTTTGGGAGTGATGTAATGAGAATTAGCATAAACTTTTACTAGACTAAGATCTCTAACTTGATCTCCCGTCAAAGGATCAAATTCCTCAATCTTTTCAAGTTTATCACCAAATAAACTTAGTCTCCATGCTCTATCCTCTAGATGAGACGGAAATATTTCTAAATATTCTCCCCTTGCCCTAAATGTTCCTCTATAAAAATTTTGATCATTTCTCTTGTACTGAAGAGCAACAAGAGATTTTATTATTTGTTCTCTATTATATTCATAGTTTTTCTGTAGAGTTAGAGTCATTTTGCTGTAAGCTTCTACTGATCCCAAACCATAAATACAGGAAACACTTGCAACAATTAAAACATCGTCTCTTTCAAGAAGAGATCTTGTTGCCGAGTGTCTCATTCTATCAATCTGCTCGTTTATAGATGCTTCTTTCTCTATGTACGTATCTGATCTTGGCACGTAAGCTTCCGGAGTGTAATAATCATAGTAAGATACAAAATACTCAACAGCATTATCTGGGAAAAAAGTTTTCATCTCACCGTAAAGTTGAGCTGCCAAAGTTTTATTTGGTGCCAATATTAACGCTGGTCTATTCGTAGCTTCTATAACTTTTGCCATTGTAAAAGTTTTTCCAGATCCAGTTACTCCTAATAATACTTGATTAAACTCATTTTTTTTAGCTCCTTGGACAAGCTTTTTAATTGCCTCTGGCTGGTCACCAGCCGGGGTAAAATCTGACTTTATTTTGAATTTTTTTCCACCTTCGAGTTTTCCACCGATTTTTGGGTTTTTGCTCTGAATGTCTGTAATTAGGTCTTGATATGTATTCTCCATATATTAAACAACGTAATTGAATAATTTCATAATTCAATGAGCATAATATCTAATAATTTAAAAAGAATTAAACCATCCCCAACTATTGCAGTTACTCAAAAGGCAAGAGAATTAAGAGCTGCAGGAAAAGATGTAGTTGGCCTTGGGGCAGGGGAACCAGATTTTGATACTCCTATCAATGTTAAAAATGCAGCCATTAAAGCAATAAGAGACGGAGATACAAAGTATACTGCAGTTGATGGAACTCCAGCATTAAAAAAAGCAATTTTAAAAAAATTTAAAAGAGAAAATAAACTAAATTATAAATTAGACGAAATCACAGTTGGAACTGGAGGTAAACAAGTTCTCTATAACACTTTTATGGCAACTTTAAATAAAGGAGATGAAGTTATTATTCCTGCTCCATTCTGGGTTTCATATCCGGATATGGTTCTCTTAGCAGGAGGAAAACCAAAAATAGTAAAATGTGATGAAAAAGATGGATTTAAAATTACACCTGCAAAATTAAAAACTGCAATTACAAAAAGAACGAAGTGGATAATCCTTAACTCACCATCTAATCCAACTGGATCTGGATACAGCAAATCAGAAATTCAAAAATTAGCAAAGGTTTTAATAAAAAACAAAAAAGTTCACATTTTGAGCGATGATATTTATGAGCATGTTAAATATGATAATTTTAAATTTTTTACTATTGCTCAAATTTCAAAATTAAAATCTCGAACATTAACAATGAATGGTGTGAGCAAATCTTATGCAATGACTGGTTGGAGAATTGGTTATGCAGCTGGACCAAATGAAATAATTTCTGCAATTAGAAAAATTCAGTCTCAATCTACTTCGAATCCATCATCAATTAGTCAAGCAGCAGCTGTTGAAGCCTTGAATGGAAAACAAGACTTTATTAAGAAGAGAGCAAAATCATTTAAAGAAAGAAGAGATTTTGTCGTAAAAAGTTTAAATAATATTGATGGTATTAGTTGTTTAAAACCTAATGGTGCATTTTACGTATTTCCTAATTGTAAAAAACTTTTAAATAAAAGAACTAAACTTAAAAAAGATACTGATTTTGTCCAACAACTCTTAGAAAAGCAAAATGTTGCCGCTGTTCAAGGCTCAGCATTTGGTTTAGATGGATATTTCAGAATTTCATATGCAACTTCAATGGCAAAACTTAAAATAGCAATGTCTAGAATTAAAAAGTTTTGTGAGGATTTAGGATAAACCTATTTTTTTTTATTTAATCCAATTAGTGAAGAATTTCTAAATCTTAAAATTACAATTGCTAAAGCAATCAAAACAATCGCACCAGCTTCATATAGTAATATCTCTGGATTTAGAGATTTTCCTTGTAAAATAATAAATCTAGCAAGTGCTGTTATAGCAATAAATAACGGCAGTGTAATTTGTATTGATTGGCTTTCCCAGAATACTCTAACCATTGCAAGCACTTCAAGATATAAAAAAAGTAAAAGCAGATCGGCTAAAGTAACTCTTTGTACGAGTATCATTTGGTACATCTCTTGCCCAAAAGCAATAACCGTACTAATTAAAATAATTACTAATGCTATAAGCTGGATTTGCTTTACGATGTTTTCCATTTAAATTCGTTTATAATTTAAAATGACTTTTTATTCTATACTGAAATAGCTGGTAAATTAGTGATATTATACCAATCCAAGTCTAACTGCTGATTTTGCTGCATCTTCGATACACCCTTTGGCTGGCTGAAATTTAAATCCTAACAAATCCTCAGCATACGAAGCATCAGTTTGCATTTGAATTCCTAGATCAGGGACCATCATTTTTGCACTTGTATCTATATGACTGATTATTTTTATCAAAAAGTTAGGCAAAACTTTTTTTGGAAGTTTTTTTGAATATTCAGGTAATGCTTCAGACATAATATTAGAAAAATCTATCATTCTTTTGACCTCTGAGCCAATTATCAGTCTTCTTCCACCAACATCTGGTCTTGTTAAAGAATTGATGTGAGCTTTAACAACATCCTTCATATCTGATACCAAAATACTAAAATCAGGAGCGCCTGGGTATTTACCTTTAAGAAATAATTTTATATAGCTTATTGAAGTTTTTTCTTTTGCATCTAAAGCATCACCAAAAACACCTCCAGGACATATACATATCAACTTATTTTTTAAACCTTTATTTTCCATAAATTCCCAAGCAGCTTTTTCAGCTTTTATTTTTGAAACAAAGTAATCGTTACAACCATGCCAATTTTCGTCGCTCCAATCATTTTCACCAAATGTATATGGATTTGTCCTATTAGGCTTTCTGAACATTGCTACAATTGATGATGTTTTAATTATACGTTCAACTCCCGCAGTAACAGCAGCTTTTAACACTCTTATGGTTCCATCTCTAGCAGTAGGAACAAGACTTTCACGATCTCTAGAAGTTTTTAAAGGGAAAGGGGAAGCGACATGCATTACATATTTACAACCTTTTAATGCCTGATCCCAACCTTCGTCTTTTAAAAGATCTAATTCGACAAATGATAATTTGTCAATTGATGCATATTTATTTATGGTTTTTTTTGTTTGATCAATTAGGTTGGAATTTCTAACAGTTCCAAGAACCTTATATCCTGAATTTAATAGTTCAATTGCGATGTGTTTAGCGATCCATCCACTTATACCCGTTAACAATACTGTTTCATTCATTTATTCGGATAAATGTTTTTCAGCCTCTAATGCTGCCATACATCCCATACCAGCTGCTGTAACTGCCTGTCTAAATACTTTATCTTTCACATCACCAGCAGCAAAAACTCCTGGTATATTTGTTTCCGTAGACTCCGGTTTTGTTATTAAATAACCCTCATTATCCATTTCTAGTTGGTCTTTAAATAATGAGGTTGCTGGATCATGCCCTATAGCTATGAATAATCCATCAATTTTTAGTTCGTTTATTTTATTTGTTTTAACATTTTTAATTTTTAATCCAGTTACATTTTTAGGATCATTATCTCCAATAACTTCATCAACAACAGAGTCCCAAATTATTTCAATTTTATTATTTTCCATTAATTTCTTTTGAAGTAATTTTTCTGCTCTCAAACTATCTCTTCTGTGAATAAGCTGAACCTTTGAGGCAAATTTTGTTAAAAACATAGCTTCTTCAACTGCAGCATTTCCACCCCCAACAACTGCTACAGTTTTGTCTTTAAAGAAAAATCCATCACATGTTGCACATGCAGATACACCAAAACCTCTAAAATTTTGTTCAGAATCAATATTCAACCATCTTGCTTGAGCTCCTGTTGATATAATAATTGAGTCTGCTTCATAAATTTGGCCGCTATCTCCAACAGCTTTAAATGGCTTAGATTTTAAATCCACTGACGCAATATGATCTTGAATCATTTCAGTTCCAACTACTTCTGCCTGACCTTTCATTTGATCCATAAGCCATGGGCCCTGGATTACATCTTTAAATCCAGGAAAATTTTCAACATCAGTTGTTGTTGTTAATTGGCCACCAGGTTCCATACCATGAACTAAAATTGGTTTTAACATTGCTCTTGCAGCATAAATTGCTGCTGTATATCCAGCAGGACCCGACCCAATTATTAACACTTTTGTGTGTTTAGTTGGATTTTCACTCATATGAAAGCTATATAATGATTAATGACTAAATTGAAAGGTATATTATTAACAGAAGGTATGCATGGGATGATTAGCCAAGTTGAAGGTTTGGCTAAAGCTTTAGATATAAATTATTCTCACCACACAGTTGAAACAAAAGGTTTTTGGAAAGTTATACCGCCAAAATTCACCCCAATATCCGACTCAGTTTTTAAAAAAATTGAATGCGAAGATGTTGATTTAATAATTTCATGTGGAAGAAAAAGTATTATTCCATCTTTATTCTTAAAAAAAAATTCAAAGAAAAAAGTATTGAACATTCATATTCAAAACCCAAAGATAAAACTTGATAATTTTGATCTAGTTGTAGTGCCTGAGCACGATAATCTTGATGGACACAATGTATTAAAAACAAAAGGAGCTATTCATTATTTAACAAGTGAAGAAATTGAAAAAGACAAAGAATATTTGTTTAGTATTTCAAATAAATTGAAGGATAAAAATATAATTTCATTAATAATTGGTGGTCCCACCCAGTATTATGATTATTCGGATAGAAATATCCAAGAAATTTTTTCAAAAGTAAATTATTTAGTTAAAGAAAATAATGTTAATTTAGTAGTCATACCTTCTATGAGAACGCCAAAGGGAACTATAGAGCATGCAAAAATATATTTTGGAAACGATCATTTAGTATTAGATGGTGTTGATAAAAAGGCCTATTTAAGTGCGCTTGCAATATCAAAACATATTATTGTTACTTGCGATTCAAGCTCTATGATTTCAGAGGCAGCTTTAACAGGAAAGCCAATTTATATTGCTACTATTCCACCTAAAAAAAGTGATAAAAGATTTAAAAATTTTAGAAAATTATTTCAAGAAATGAACATTGTAAAAGAATTGGGAGAAAAACTAGAAAATTGGAACTATGAAAAATTAGATGAAACGAATAGAGTAGCAAATATCATTAAAGATAAAATTCAATTATAATGGCATTTTTAAATTCAATATTAAAAAATTCTTCAAATCATAAATCCCCTTTTGAACATTGGGAATTAAATAAACCACTAACTGACGGCCAAGTTAAGGAAATTGTAAACGCCGATATAGCTAATCCGATAGAACATAATTTAAACTATGATGGTACAAGAGCAATTGATGGGGGAGAAGGTAAGTTTAGAGAAGGTATATCAGACGGAGGCAAAGCTTTAAAATTTAGATGTTTTGTGACAAAAGAAAATTCAAATCAATTCCCTAATCTTGTTGAATTTATTAAAGAGCTGCAAAATCCATTAACTTACAAAAAAATTTCCGAAATGATAAATAAAGATCTTTCTAATTCATATGTGAGAGTTGAAGTTATTTGTGACAGAAAAGGATTCTGGTTAAAACCACATTGCGATATTAAAGAGAAACTTATGTCATGTTTATTATTCGTAAACAAATATAATGAAAAAGAAGATTTAGGCACAGATTTTTATGATGAAAATCTTAAATTAGCAAAAACTGTTCCTTATAAGGATAATTATGGTTATTTTTTTTCAAGTGGCCCTAACACTTGGCACGGTATGGAAAAAAAAGAAATAGTAAAAGAGAGAAGATGTCTTCAAGTAAATTACGTTACTTTCGAAACAGATTGGAAAGTCAATTAAAATTAATTGTCTTGCAAAGATTTGACTCTTAATTTTGTCGTTTTTAAAGATTTTATTGCTTCCAAGAATGAATAGGCTGTAGACATATTCGTACAATAAGGAATTTTGTTTGCAAGAGTTCCTCTTCTTAATGCTCTAGCATCACTAATCCTGTGTTCAGAATTTCCACCTCCAGTATTTATTACCAAAGATATTTTTTTAGAATTTAAAACATCTACTATATGTGGTCTACCACTACTCACCTTATTAATTTTTTTACATTTCATTCCATTTTGATTTAGAATCTCCGAAGTTCCTTTGGTTGCAGAAAGTGTGAATCCAAGTTTTATTAATCTTTGTGCAACACCTATTATTTCTTGCTTGTGAGAGTCTTTTACTGATAAGAATGCCATTCCTTTAGTTGGCAATGAATTAGAAGCAGCAATTTGACTTTTTGCAACAGCCATTCCAAAATCATCATCAAAACCCATTACCTCACCAGTAGACTTCATCTCAGGGCCAAGTAATAAATCACTATCTGGAAATTTATTGAATGGAAATACTGCTTCTTTAACAGCAAATTTTTTATTAGTTTTATATTTTAATTTATATTTACTTAACTTTTCCCCAGACATTATTCTTGATGCAATTTTTGCAAGTGGAATACCATTTGCTTTTGAAACAAAAGGCACAGTCCTGCTTGCTCTAGGATTGACTTCAATTACAAAAATTTCATCATTTTTTATTGCAAATTGAATATTTAAAAATCCTTTTACTTTTAAAGCCAAAGCTAATTTTCTTGTTTGTATTTTTAATTCTCTTAAAAGATTTGCCTTTATTGATACCGGCGGCAAGCAGCAAGCAGAGTCTCCTGAGTGAATTCCTGCTTCTTCGATGTGTTGCATTATTCCAGCAACATAAACATCTTTTCCATCAGAAATCGCATCTACATCTACTTCCATCGCGTTGTCGATAAATTTATCAATTAAGATTGGATTTTGTTCTGATGCTTTGAAGGCTTCATTTATAAATTGTTTCAATTGACTTTTGTCATGAACAATTTCCATAGCTCTTCCACCCAAGACATAAGAAGGTCTCACAACGACTGGCAATCCAATTTTTTCAGCAACATTTATAGCTTGATTGAACTTGTATGCTATTCCGCTTTCAGCTTGCTTTAATTTAAGTTTTATAAGCAACTCTCTAAATCTGTCTCTATCTTCTGCAAGATCAATCGATTTATATTGTGTCCCTAAAATAGGTAATTTATTTTCGTCTAAAAATTTAGCTAATTTTATAGGTGTTTGACCTCCAAATTGTGCAATAATCCCAATTAGATTTCCTTTTGATTTTTCTTTTAAAATTATATTTTCAACATACTCTTCAATTAAAGGTTCAAAGTATAATCTATCACTCGTATCATAATCTGTAGAAACAGTTTCCGGGTTACAATTTATCATTATTGTTTCAAAACCTGCCTCTTTTAAAGAAAAGCTTGCTTGACAACAGCAATAATCAAACTCTATACCTTGGCCAATCCTATTTGGCCCTCCACCTAAAATTATTATTTTCTTTTTATTACTTGGATCAGCTTCACATTCTGTTTTAGTAGAGAAATTTCTTTGATACGTAGAATACATGTAAGGCGTGAAAGATTTGAATTCAGCTGCACAGGTATCAACTTTCTTGAAAACAGGCATAACTTTTAACCCTTTTCTTCTTGATTTTACAATTGCTTCTTTTTGACCAGTTATTTGCGATATTTTTTTGTCAGAAAAGCCTATTGATTTTATTCTATTAAATTCCTCAAAAGTTTTAGGCAGGCCTTTTGATTTTAATATTTTTTCTTCATCAATTATCTCCTTGATTTGATTTAAAAACCAAGGATCTACTTTTGATAATTTATATATAATATCTAAAGAAATTTTTTTTCTAAAAGCTTCAGCAATTAATAGCAATTTATTTGGAATATTAATTTTTAAATTTTTTAGGATTTCTTTTTTTGAATATTTAAAAATATTATCTAATCCCGACAAGCCAGTTTCAAGTGAAATCAAAGCTTTTTGAAAAGATTCTTTGAAGTTTCTCCCAATTGCCATTGCTTCACCAACAGATCTCATTGATGTTCCTAAAATTGCTTCTGTGTCTGAAAATTTTTCAAACGTAAATCTTGGAATTTTTGTTACAACATAATCAATTGTTGGTTCGAAAGAAGCTGGTGTTACTTTTGTAATTTCATTTTGTAGTTCATCTAAAGTATAACCAACAGCTAATTTTGCTGCCACTTTTGCAATTGGAAAGCCTGTTGCTTTAGAAGCTAATGCAGATGATCTTGATACTCTGGGGTTCATTTCAATAATTACCATTCTTCCATTTCTTGGATTTATGGCGAATTGAACATTTGAACCTCCTGTTTCAACACCAATTTTTCTTAAGCAAGCAATAGATGCATTTCTCATTACTTGATACTCTTTGTCAGTTAATGTTAATGCTGGAGCTATAGTAACTGAGTCACCGGTATGAGTTCCCATTGGATCAACATTTTCTATTGAGCAGATAATTATACAATTATCATTTTTATCTCTAACAACCTCCATTTCAAATTCTTTCCAGCCATCCAAACATTCCTCAACCAAAACCTGATTTTGAGGAGACTCGTTCATCCCTTCTTTTACAATCTTAAAAAAATCTTTTGATGTTCTGGCAATTCCTCCACCCAATCCTCCCAAAGTAAATGAAGGTCTAATAATTGCAGGAAGTCCTATTTTGTTTAAACATTTTTTCGCGTTTGAAAATTTATTAAGAACCTCTGATTTTGGTAAATCAATTCCAATATCTGACATATTTTTTCTGAATTTTTTTCTATCCTCAGCATTCGCTATTGCCTTAGAGTTTGCTCCTATAAGTTCAATTTTATACTTTTTAAGCAAACCAATTTTTTCTGCATTAATTGCAAGATTTAACGCTGTTTGACCTCCCATTGTTGGTAGAATAGCATTAGGTCTTTCTTTCCTGATGACTTCCTCTAGTACTTCCAAAGATATTGGTTCGATATAAGTTTTATCAGCAACGCCAGGATCAGTCATTATAGTTGCTGGATTTGAGTTGATTAATATTACTTTATAACCCTCATCTTTTAATGCTTTACATGCTTGTGTTCCCGAATAATCAAATTCACAAGCTTGACCAATAATGATTGGACCAGCTCCAATCACTAAAATTTTTTTAATGTCTTTTCTTTTTGGCATATTTTTTTATGTCTTTAATAAAATTACTAAATAAATATTTACTATCTTGTGGCCCAGGATTTGCTTCAGGATGGTATTGGACTGAAAAAACTGGTTTATTTTTTAATCTTATCCCTTCAATAGAATTATCAAATAATGATAGATGTGTTACTTCTGTATTTTTTTTTAAACTTTCTTTAACAACCTCAAATCCATGATTTTGACTTGTAATTTCAACTTTGTTTGTGATCAAGTTTTTGACTGGATGATTTGCACCTCTATGTCCTAATTTCATTTTTTTTGTTTTTGCGTCTAAAGCTAAAGCTAATATTTGATGACCCAAACATATCCCAAATAATGGAATATTTTTTTCTATTAAATTTTTTACAACTTTTATCGCATACTTTCCTGTCGCTGCGGGATCACCAGGACCATTAGACAAAAAAATCCCATGAGGCTTTAGATTAAGTATGCTATTTGCATTTTCTTTGCAGGAAACGACTTTAACTTCACAGTCAAAGTCAGAGAAATATCTAAGTATATTTTTTTTAATTCCATAATCTATTGCAACAACCCTAAATTTTTTCTTTTTATTTCTTTCATAACCTTTAGTTTTTTTCCAAGTTTTATATCCTTTCCAAATATATGTTTTATTGGTTGTTACTTCTCGAGCAAGATCCATTCCGTTTAAACCAGGCCATTTAATTGATTTATTTATTAGTTTGTTAATATTAAATTTACCATTTTTGTTGTTTGATATTGTTCCTTTTGGAGCACCCTTATCTCTTATAAAATTAGTTAAATTCCTTGTATCTAGACCGGTTATGCCTACTATTTTATTTTTCTTAAGCCATTTATCTAAATTTTGAAGAGATCTATAATTAGATGGACTTGTTATCTCTGAATTAAAAATTACTCCTCTGGTCCATATTTTATCAGATTCTATGTCTTCTTTATTAGCCCCAACGTTACCAATATGTGGAAATGTAAAATTTATTATCTGTCCTGCATAAGATGGGTCAGATATAATTTCTTGATAACCAGTTAATGAAGTATTAAAGCATACCTCTCCAGTTGCTTCTCCTTCAAACCCCAGCCCGATTCCTTTGAAGACCGATCTATTTTCGAGAACTAAAATAGCCGGATTTAAATTTGAGAGAGATGAGGTTTTATTTTTTCGTTTTAAAGTCAATTACAACTCATGAGTTAAAGGTTAATACAATAAAACGTATTTATCCGCAACAGATCTATAATAATTTTTTTAAAATACAATTTTTTCTTTTGAACAATTTTGTCTATGAAGTACATTCTGGATATGACCATGAGAGATAAAATAGATAACGATTACAAAAACGCATTAAAATCTAAAGATAAAAATAAGATATCAACTTATAGGTTAATTTTATCTGGAGTTAAGGACTTAGATATTAAAAATAGGTCTGGCCCAAATAAAAAGGAGACAGATGATGAGGATATTAAAAAACTCTTAAAAAAAATGATCAAACAAAGAACCGAATCAATTGAAATATATAAAAAAAATAACAGATCAGATTTACTAGAAATTGAGCAAGGAGAGCTTGGTATTTTAACAGAGTATCTACCTAAGCAATTATCCGAAGCTGATACAGAAAAGATTTGTAAAGAAATTATCAAAAATTCTGGGGCCTCTTCATTGAAAGATATGGGTAAAGTGATGGGGGAATTAAAAAAAAACCATTCTGATACAATTGATTTCTCTAAAGCAGGTCAAATTATTAAAAATTTACTTAGTGGCTGATGAAATATCCAAAGGAATATTTAGACGAAATCAAAACTAGATTAAAGGTCTCAACAGTTGTTTCTAAAGCAGTAAAACTTAAAAAAAGGGGTAAGGAGTTTGTTGGTTTGTCCCCATTTAAAACAGAGAAAACTCCATCTTTTACAGTTAATGATGAAAAAGAATTTTATCATTGTTTTAGCACAAGCGAACATGGAAATATTTTTGACTTTGTAATGAAAACTCAAAATCTTAAATTTGGTGAAGCAGTCAAAATGCTTTCAAATCTTGCAGGTATGCAACCATATACATTTTCAAAACAAGATGTGGAAAGAGAGAATAAATGGAAATTATATAAATCTATATGTAATAATTTTTCTGAATTTTACAAAAATGAGTTATTTACAAATGAAAAATCAGTAAAAGCAAAAAATTATCTTAAAAAAAGAGGACTGACAGGTGGCGACGTTAAAAATTTTAATATTGGTTTTGTAACTGAGGATTTAGACTATTATGAAAACCTAAAAAAAAACTTTGATGAGGAAATTATTAGAGATACAGGACTATTTTATTTCGATGAGAAGAGAAAGAAATATATATCAAGGTTTAGAAACAGAATAATTTTTCCAATAAGTAATATTTCAGGAAATATAATAGGTTTTGGTGGAAGAATTCTAGACGATAATAAAAATTTAGCTAAATATATTAATTCCCCTGAGACACCTTTTTTTAAAAAAGGATCAAATTTATATAATCTTGATAAAGCAAGAAAGTTATCAAATAAATTAAAAGATGTTTATCTGGTCGAGGGTTATATGGATGTTATTGGTTTGTCAAAAAATGGAATAGAAAATACTGTTGCAAACCTTGGAACTGCTTTAACAAGTAAACAGATACAAGTTTTGAACCAATTTTTTGACCATATAATTATATGCTTTGATGGTGATCAAAGTGGTTATAAAGCAGCATTACGAGCTGCAGAAAATATTATTGATGAATTAAAACCTGACAAAAAAATTTCGTTTCTTCTTTTAGAAAATAATTTAGATCCAGATAATTATGTAAACAAATTTGGTAAAGAAAAGTTTTTAGAAATTTCAAACCATAAATCTATACCTATACATGAATTTATTTTTGAACATTATATGAGTCAAACAACCGAAAGCCCAAGTTCAAAAGCTGTTTTTGAAAAAAAACTTAGAGAAATTGCATCAAATATTAAAGACTCATTTGTAAAAAAATATACTTTAGAATATTTTCTTGAAAAATTGTTTGCTTTAACGCCAAATATTAATACAAGATTTAATAAAAATTATAAAACATTCCCAAAATCTCTAGCAAAAACTAAAAGTTATTATAATGAAACTAAATCATTAAGGTCATTTGAAATAAAAGAGTTTTCATTTTTATATATTTTATTGACTAAACCAAAATTAATTTATGAAAATTTTCATTTATTAGATAGTGTGAAATTATACAGCGATGAAAATAAACAATTATATAGTGAGATATTAAATCAATCAGAAAATTTATCGAAATTTGATATTCAAAAATTAAATGTTGATAGAACCTTAATTGACAGAGTTATGAATTATGCTTCAGTCAAGCATATAATTTCTAAGAACTTGAATGATGATGGCAAAATTTTAGAAATTATTTCAGAAATAATACAAGATCTTAAGAATTATGAATTAGAACAAAGAATATCAGATTTAGAATCGAAGTTTTCTAAAGATCTTAGCGAAGATACATTTAAAGAGTTAAAAAAGCTTAAAAAGCTTCAAAAAATCAACTAAATATAAAAAAAATCACATAGATTTTTTTAATTAAGAGATTATATAAGTTCTTCAAACTTTTATATTGTGGAAAGAATTATTACAAAGTCATTCGCTAGGTTAATGGGTCGTGGAATCCATAGAGGTTTCATTACACATGAAGAATTAAATAAATCCCTTGGAAAAAGAAATCTGTCCAGTGAAAACTTATCCCAAGCATTCATTCATATACTTGATGAAAGTATTATTCTTGTAGAAAAAAAATCTGATTACAAAGTTTTAAGGAAAAAAGATTCTTCTTCAAAAGAAGAGGGCAAGGCAATTGAGAAAAGCGATGATCCTATTAGAATGTATTTGCGAGAAATGGGTGGCGTTGAATTGCTTTCCAGAGAAGGGGAAATTGCCATAGCAAAAAGAATAGAAGCTGGAAAAGATGTGATGTTAAATGCGCTTTCTCAAAGCCCAATAACTGCACTACAGTTTTTTGAATGGGATAATCAACTTCAAAATGATGAAATTTTAGTTAGAGAAATAATCGATATTGATACAAATTATATGGATGATGATGATAACTCCAATAACTCAAAACAAAAAAAACAAGATGATGATCAAAACAATGAGGATACTAATAACTCTGAGGAAGATGAATTTAACCCTACTTTAGCAGCAATGGAGACTGAAATTAAGCCAAAAATTCTTCAAACGGTTCATACTCTAACAAAAGAATATAACAAATTAATAAAATATCAGAAAGAAATGTTAGAATGTGTTCTAAGTTCTAAAAAATTTTCATTATCCAAAGAAAAAAATTATAAAAAAATTGTTGATGGGATTCTTGAAAACATAAAATCTCTTCAATTGTCTCCATCAGTTCTAGAAGAATTAGTTCAAAAACATTATGCTGAAAATAAGAAAATTGTATCATTAGAGGGAAATCTATTAAGACTTGCTTTAGACTCTAAGATTACAAGAGATGAATTTATAAAATTTTATTTAGGAAATGAGATTAACCCAAATTTTAAAGATTTCTTAACTACCAATGAAACATGGAGCAAATTTTTTCAAAAAAATAAAAATGAATTTAAGAATATTAGAGATCGATTAATAGAAACAAGTAATAAATTAGGTTTATCTGTTACAGAGTTCAAGAAACTTGTCAGTCGAATTCAAAAAGGAGAAAAAGAGTCGAGAATAGCCAAAAAAGAAATGGTTGAAGCAAACTTGAGGTTGGTAATTTCAATTGCAAAAAAATATACCAATAGAGGTTTGCAATTTTTAGATTTAATTCAAGAGGGTAATATAGGTCTGATGAAAGCTGTAGATAAATTCGAATACAGAAGAGGATATAAATTTTCTACTTACGCTACCTGGTGGATTAGACAAGCGATTACAAGATCAATAGCTGATCAGGCAAGAACAATAAGAATACCAGTACATATGATTGAGACAATAAATAAAATTGTTAGAACTCAGAGGTTAATCTTAAGTGAGTTTGGGAGAGAAGCTACTCCTGAAGAACTAGCAAAAAAATTAAGAATGCCTCTGGAGAAGGTTAGAAAAGTTTTAAAAATTTCAAAGGAGCCAGTATCTTTAGAGAAGCCTGTTGGTGATGAAGAAGATAGTAGTCTTGGTGACTTTATAGAAGATACAAAAGCACTTGCTCCACTTGAACAAGCAATCAAATCGAATTTAAGTGAAGCAACTACAAAAATTTTATCTACTCTAACTCCAAGGGAAGAAAGAGTGTTAAGAATGAGATTTGGAGTTGGCATGAATACCGATCATACCTTAGAGGAAGTTGGGTTACAATTCTCTGTTACAAGGGAAAGAATTAGACAGATCGAAGCAAAAGCTTTAAGAAAATTAAAGCATCCAAGCAGGTCTAAACAGTTAAAAAGTTTTTTAGAAAGCTAGGGCCGTTAGCTCAATAGTAGAGTACTGCATTGACATTGCAGGGGTAGTTGGAGCGTAACCAACACGGCCCACCACTTTTCTTTAATTGATATGACAAAAAAAATGTTATAATCATCTGTTTCTTTGGGCCTGTAGCTCAGTTGGTTAGAGCAGTACACTCATAATGTATTGGTCCCAGGTTCGAGTCCTGGCGGGCCCACCAAATCTAATAGAATCAATACTTATAAACGATAGTTTTTTATAATTTTACAAAAAATTGTAGTATCCTATTAACTGAAATGAAATTTAAAATTAAAATTAAAATTAAACCAAAGATTTCTTACTATATTTCAATATTAGTCTCTTCTGCAATTCTTTTTTATTTTGCTTATAAAGGTGTTGTTGCATACTTAATTCATCGAGAATTGTACGGGGGAGGATTTGATACTTTAGTTTTATTGAGAGCATCTATTTCAGGAATAATGCTTCTTTTAATACTTTTATTTATTCAGTTTACAAAAATACCAGACTTGAAAAGTCATCGTACGATTTTGAGAGGAATTTTTATTGGTTGGACAAGTGTTTTTGTAATACTGATAATTACTAATTTAAGCTCAATACACTTTGTTATATTGTCTGGTTTAGTGTCATTTTTTTCACTAATAACTTTATTTAGTTTAGAGGACCAAATCAAAGACGAAAAAAATTCCCTTACGGAAAAAGAGATTTATCTTCTACAACAACTTGCAAAAAAAAAGTAATTCAGTTTTGAAAAAAATAATATTTTTAGTTTTATTAATATTATGTCAAACTAACATTTATTCCGAGGATATGATTTTAGACCAATTAAAAAACCCTAAATTTACAAATCAACAGCAAAAATGGAATTTTATTACTGATAAAGTAATGGGAGGTGTATCAACTGGAGAATTTATAGTTGAGAAAGTTGATGGAGCAATGTGTTATAGAATGATTGGGGATGTATCTACTAAAAATAATGGAGGATTTATTCAAATTAGAGCAAAATTAAATCCTAAAGTTAATACTAAAGAATATGATGGAATTTATGTAAAAGTTTATGGCAATGAAAATAATTATAGTCTTCATTTGAGAACCGAGTTAACTCTTGCACCATGGCAATATTATAGTTTTACTTTTGCTACAAGAAAAAATTGGAGTGAAATTAAAGCACCATTTGAACAATTTAAAAAATCTAATTTTTATCAACCTAAAAGTATATTGGGACAAAATATAAAATCAGTTGGTTTAGTTGCAGGTTTTGATGATTTTAAATCAGATATTTGCTTAAGTGAAATTGGATTTTATTAAATTATTTAATTAAGAATTCCTCAAGTGTTTTAAATAATGCATTTATATCTCCATCATTATTTTGTATAATTGAGTTAAATTCTTCTTTTTGCGTTCTTGCTAAACTTAATCCTTCTACTATTAGATCTCTTATTAAGGGTCTGTCAGGATTTTTTGTATATATTCTCCAATCTATTTTTACCTGTGGTCTTTTTGATGTTGCCTCTAAAATACTATTAACAATTGTATATTTATCATTAATCTTTTTTTGAGATACAACATTAATTTTTGGGTTTGTATAGTCAACTAGTCTACTGGAAAAACTTTTTAAAAAATAACTTTTAAATAGTTTTTGATACTTAGATCTTTGCTCATCAGTAATAGATTTTCTATATTTTCCAAGAGTATACATTCCTATTCCATTAATATCTACACTGCTTTCAGCAATACTATTTAACTTAATAATTTTAGCTTCGACTGGATCATCACTAGATAATACTGTTGCCGCTTCATCGACTATTTCATTTATTAATGCGCTTGGATCTTTTGCATATAAAATATTATTTAAATTTAATACAAATAAAAATATAATTAAATTTTTAATTAATTTCATTTAAAGATTAGTTATTGACTATCTAATTCTTCCCAGTCGTCATCACTTAAAGTTTCGGTAGTTTTGTCTATGTTTCTTACTTTTCTATATCTATCTTGTAGATAAAGACTTCTAACTGATGCGTAAAGATCTACAGAGTTTTTTTCTAGACTTTCGAAAGACTCTAAATTTTTAGCTCTAAAATCAATTCCACTTACTAATCTTGAGACATAATAATCTGAATCAGTAAAGTACTCTGTATTATTTAAAACTGTAACATTATACCATGGATCTCCTCCAATTAGATTAACTACTGAACCTAAAGAGTCTCTCACAGTTGTTGGGCCTAAAACTGGTAGAACAAAATAACAACCTGGCCCTGCTCCCCATACACCTAATGTTTGTCCATAATCTTCTTTATCGCGCTTTTTTATTCCAAAGTAAGATGCAACATCAAATATTCCTGCAACACCCAGAGTTGTATTTATAAGAAATCTGGCAGAATTAATTCCTGACTCTTTAAATTGACCTTGAAGAACATTATTTGGAATAGTAACAACAGTGCTCAAATTACTTAAAGCATTGCTTGTTCCAGATCTTATAGGCTGAGGAAAAATTCTATAACCTTTTGCTAAAGGTTTAAATATAACTTTGTCCAAACCTTGATTAAATGCAAAAACTCCCCTATTGATTTTCTCAAAACAATCTTTAACTTCTTTAAACCCATTATTTTTGTTTCCATTAATATTTAGCTTACCGTCATCACCCGCAAAGGAGGTGTTACTCATTAGCAAGAATATTAAGATAAAGAAACACGAAAGAAGTTTACGCATAAAATAGTTATATTATAATTTATACTTATATAAAGATAAAATGTTTTAATTTATGCGTAAAAATGTTGAAAAAATGTCTTTAAATTACTCACCTAATTTCGATGTAAAAAAAAGGAGTAAATTTAGTATAAAATACTTAATATTTCACTACACAGGCATGAAATCTGAAAATAGTGCAATCAATAGACTTATAGATAAAGACTCAAAGGTAAGTTGTCATTATTTTATAAAAAAAAATGGAGAAATTATTCAAATGGTTCCAGATTTGTATAACGCTTGGCATGCAGGAGTTTCATTTTGGAAAAATGACAATTCTCTAAATTCTAAATCTATAGGTATCGAGATATCAAATCCTGGTCATTCTAATGGTTATACAAATTTTTCAAAAAGACAGATAAATTCAATTATTCAATTATCAAAAAAATTAATAAAAAAATATAAAATAAGTAAAAAAAATATTTTAGGTCACTCAGATGTGGCACCTCTTAGAAAAATCGACCCTGGAGAAAAATTTCCTTGGGAACTTTTTTCAAAAAAGAATATTGCTGTATGGCATAATATAAACAAACAAAAGTGTAAAAGCTTAAGAAATAAAAAGGTGAAAGAAGAAGAATTCTATAAATTACTATATAAATTTGGTTATCACCCTGCAAAAAAACAAGCAGATAAAATCAAAATTTTTAAAAATTTTCAGAGAAGATTTAGGCCTAAGTTTATTAAATCCAATCCTGATAAAGAATGTTACTATATTTTAAAATCCTTAATTTAATTAAGTTAATTATAGTTGAAATTTGAAAAAAAAATTATATTTTAAGTATGCCAGATAAATGACTTATCGCTTTGTTTTGTACAAAGAGGAAAGTCCGGGCTCTACAAAGACACAGTGCCAGTTAATGGCTGGCAGGGGAGACCCTAGGGATAGTGCCACAGAAAATAAACCGCCTTATCAAGGCAAGGGTGAAAAGGTGTGGTAAGAGCACACCGGCTTAGTTGGTAACAACAAGCGCATGGAAAACCCCACTGAGAGCAAGACTGAGTAGAGATGACATTGTTAGTGATAACTAAAAGCAGTCTTTGGCTAGTCATCAGGGTTAGTTGCTTGAGCTTTAAAGAGATTTAAAGCCTAGATAAATGATAAGTTTAAATGACAGAACCCGGCTTATAGTTTATCTGGCATTCCATTAAAATAAATCCAAATAATTATTAATTTTTTACGTTGGAGTTCCACAATATTAGCTATTGACGCTAACAAATAAAACCCATAATATCCCATAAATACCCAAATTAGGGATAATATGGTTTATGTTTTTATCAACCTACGAAAACAAATTGGACAAAAAGGGAAGGGTTTCAGTGCCTGCATCATATAGATCATATTTGTCAAATATAGGTTACAATGGAGTAATTTGTTATCCATCTTTTAATAATCAATGTATTGAAGCATGGCCACAAGATAGAATAGAAAAAATTTCAAATGCAATTGATTCCCTCAATCCTTTTGAGGAAAAGAAAGATTATTTTGCAACATCTATATTATCTGAAAGTATAAATTTACAATTTGACAGTGAAGGACGGGTTCAAATAACTACAAAATTATTAAAACATGCAAAGATTAAAAATAGCATGTTATTTGTTGGTCAAGGTAAAACATTTCAAATCTGGGAACCAACACTTTTTGAAAAATTTAGGGCAAACGCTAGAAAAAAGTCAAACATTAATAGGGCAAGTCTTAAATGGGAAAAACAATTTAATAACTAAAAGGGGAGAAAATGACAATAAACTTTAAAACACCGGATATAAAAGAACTTAAACCAAGGATTCTAGTATTAGGAGTAGGAGGAGCTGGAGGAAATGCAATTAATGGAATGATTGATGCTGGCCTTCAAGGTGTTGAGTTTATTGCGGTAAATACAGACGCTCAAGATTTAAGATTAAGCAAGGCACAAACAAAAATACAGATGGGACTTAACCTTACTAAAGGTTTAGGGGCAGGGGCAAAATTAGATATTGGCCAAGCTGCTGCAGATGAATCTTTAAATGAAATTGTAAATATATTGCAGGGTTCAAATATGGTTTTCATTACAGCCGGAATGGGTGGTGGAACTGGAACTGGATCTGCTCATGTAATTGCTAGAGCTGCAAAAGAACTTAATATCTTAACAGTCGGAGTTATAACTCTACCTTTCTTATATGAGGGCCCTTCAAGAATGAGAAAAGCTCAACAAGGCTTGGAGGAACTTCGAAAACATGTTGATACTATTATAGTTGTCCCAAATCAAAATTTATTCAAGATTGCAAGTGAACAAACAACTTTTGAAGAATCTTTTGCTTTATCAAATGATGTTTTGCTTCACGGTGTTCAAAGTATAACTGATTTAATGGTTAGACCAGGGCTTATAAATCTTGATTTTGCTGATGTTGAAACTGTTATGAGTTCAATGGGCAAAGCTATGATGGGCACAGGTCAAGCAGAGGGAGAAGGAAGAGCTGTCAAAGCCGCAGAGTCTGCAATTAATAATCCATTGATTGACGATTATTCTTTAAAAGGGGCAAAAGGACTTTTAGTCAATATTACTGGAGGTAAAGATTTAAAATTATTTGAAGTAGATGAAGCTGTGAATAAAGTAAGAGCTGAAGTTGACCCAGAAGCAGAATTAATTATTGGAGCGATAACTGATGAAAGTTTAGATGGATTAATGAGAGTTTCAATTGTTGCCACTGCTTTAGATGGACAACAGCCCGAGCCTAAATCAGTAATTAACATGGTGCATAGAATTCAAAATAGAAATCCTGGTTATTCTGAGTTTTCAAATTCTGCATCAACTCAATCTTTCCAATTTACAAATAATAATTCAATTATTACTAATGGAGCAAATGCTCTTAAAATTGATGAAGATATTAAAAATGAACAATTGAATTCTAGCAACATAGATAGTGGTGATCTAAAAGAGACGTCAAATACCCTAACAAGTGAAACTTCGACTCAAATTGAAGATAATGAGACAAATTCAGTAAATACAGATTTTGAAATCAATTCAGAAGAAAAGGTATCCGAAAATAATGGATTAGAGAATTTTGAATTAAGTGATGATGAAACACCTGAATTATTTAATTCAGGATTTAATGATGAGGCATTAGATACTGAAGAATTAAATTCAGATGAGGAAGAGGATTTAGAAATTCCTGCATTTTTGAGAAGACAAAAGAACTAATGGTCTTCAAAAAAATAAATGAATGCCACCATAAATCTGGAAAAACATTTTCCAGTATTACTAAATGAACTAATTAGTATTATTTCCCCTCTTTATGGTGGCACATTTATCGATTGTACTTTCGGTGCTGGGGGGTATTCAGAGAAAATATTAGAAGAAATTTCAAATAATGTAATAGCATTAGACAGAGATAACTCACTAAAAAAAATTGCCAGCAATCTTCAATCTAAATATAAAAATAGATTTAAATTTTATAACATGAGGTTCTCAAATATTGATCAAATCAAAATTAAAAATATTAAAGCGATAATATTTGATTTAGGATATTCGTTAAATCAAATTTCTAACTTAAGTAGAGGTCTATCTTTTAAAAGTACTGGAAAACTTGATATGAGAATGGGCTTAAATGACTTCTCCTGTGATGAAATCATTTCAAAAATGAGTCAACAAAATCTATCTAAAATTTTCAAATATTTTGGTGATGAAAAATTCGCAAAACCGATTGCAAAAAAAATTGTGAAATTAAGAGAAAATAAAAAAATTAACACCGAAGATTTAGTGCAAATTATCGAAAGTGTGAAAAAAAACAAAAAAGGGAAGAATAATTCAACCAAAATTTTTCAAGCTCTTAGAATATTTGTAAATAAAGAAATCACTGAGTTAATAAATGGATTAATAGGTGCATATAATATTTTACCAATTGGTGGAGTAATAGCGGTTGTTACTTTTCATTCAATCGAGGATAAAATAGTAAAATTTTTTTTTAAAGAATACTCGGAAGTAAAAAATTCTTCTAGGTATTTGCCAAAAAGTATTTCAACTAAAAGGTATTTTAATTTAATAAGGAAAAAACCAATAATTCCATCATCTGGTGAAATTAATATTAATCCCCCTTCTAGATCAGCAAAGCTAAGATTTGCATATAAATTGGAGAATGGATGTAATTTTAAAAAATTTGTTAGTAATTTTAATTACTTAAAAGATATAGAAAATTTGAACTTTGATGCATAAAAAAATTCTTTTATTTATACCAATTATTATTCTTATAATTTCAACAGCTTTTACGAAAAATTCGACAAAAAAACTTGATAAAAAAATTTTTGAAATTCAAGAAGATATAAGAGCTCTAAATGATATTTATGAGTTAGTTTTATTTGATTTCAATTATCTTACATCACCAAATAAGTTAATGGAATATTCCCAAATATATTTTGAAAAAGAATTAAAAAAAAAAGAAATTACAGATTTGAAAATTTTTAGATTTAAAAATGAATAATATCGGTGAAAATTTTAAATTTGAGGAAAATAGATCAAATTTAAAAATTTCTTTTGAGCGTATATCTTTTATTTTCTTTATCTTTTTTATAATTACAATAACTTTTACATCTAAAACTGTATATTTAGGATTTAAGAAAACAAACCAAGCTCAAGCTGTAAAAGAAAAAGAGAAATACAGAGCTTCTATAATGGATAGAAATGGAAACATTATTGCTAAAACGGTACGTGTCACTAATTTAGGCATTAATCCAAATCAATTAATTAATAAAGAAAAATTATTAATTTCTCTAAAATTAATATTTCCTGAAAAGAATTTTGAAAAAGAAATTAATGGAAAAAAGTTTTTCTATATTAAAAAGAAAATATCTCCAGAAAAACTTGAAAAAATAAAATTGTTAGGTGAAAAATCATTCAGAGAAGAAGAAAACATTGCTCGTGTTTATCCAAATGGAAATCTTTTCAGTCATATATTGGGACAGATTGATACAGATAACAACGGTGTATCTGGAATAGAAAAATCTTTTGACTATGAATTAACAACTTCTAACAAACCATTAAAACTTACCCTAGATACTGAATTACAATATTTAATAAGACAAGAGTTATTAAAATTTCAAAAAATTTTTAATAGTTATGGAAGCACAGCTATTTTAATGAATGTTAACACTGGTGAAATTCTTTCAATGGTTTCTTTACCAGATTTTGATTTAAATAAAAGAGAAGACATTTCTAATAAAAAATTTATTAACAGATCTACAAAAGGTGTCTATGAACTTGGATCAGTGTTTAAAACATTCACATTAGCTGCTGGACTACAGCATAATGTCATACGAGAAGATACATTCTTTAAAAATTTACCAAAAAAAATAAAATGTGCTGGAAGATCAATCTCTGAATATGATATGGATATTCCATCTAGTCTTACAGCTGAAGAAATATTAATTAGATCTGGAAATATTGGTTCAATTAAAATTGCACAGAAAGTTGGGTTGGAAAATTTTAAAAATTTTCTAGAAGATTTAGATTTATTAAATAAAATACAATTTGATATAGAGGAAGTTGGTAATCCAATTCCATTCAAATGGGGCAAATGTAAATTAGCAACATCTGCATATGGCCATGGTATAACAACTACACCACTTCAACTTGCAAAAGCTTATGCAATAATTGCAAATGGTGGATACAAAATAAAACCAACTTTAATTAAAAAACAAAAAAATTTAAAAAAGGGCAAGCAAATAATAACAAAAGAAAATTCAAATAAAATTAATGATATATTGAGAAAAATTGTTACTACTAAACAGGGTACTGCTAATTTAATAAATATTGCTGGTTATGAAATTGCTGGAAAAACAGGAACAGCTCAAAAATCAATTAAAGGTAAATATTCAAAAAAAAAAATAAATACTTTTGCTTCAATTTTTCCAGCATCTTCCCCAAAATATGTATTAGTTGTTTTGCTAGACGAGCCAAAATTAAGTGAGACTTATGCTTATAAATATAATGATGGCAAAGAAAGAAAGATAGTTGGCACTCCTTTTAACACGGCAGGTTGGACCTCTGTTGAGGTTGCAAAAAAAATAATTGAAAAAATTGGGCCTATTTTAGCCATAAAATATTAAGAAATTTCATAATGATATTAAAAAACTTTTTTAAAAATCTTAATAAAGATTTTGCTAATAAAAGTTTTAAAGGATTTGAATTTAATTCAAAAAAAATAAAAAAAGATTATATATTTTTTGCCATACAGGGTAGTGAATTAAATGGAAATAATTTCATAAATGATGCTATAACAAGGGGAGCTCGAATAATTGTATCAAATAAGTTTAAAACTGGGATTAGTAGAGGTATATTATACATAAAGGTAAGCGACACTAGATTAGCATTATCAAATTTCTCAAATAAATATTATAATAAAAAACCAAACAATATAATTGCTGTAACTGGTACAAACGGTAAATCATCTATAGTCAATTTTTATTATCAGATATTGAATCTTAATAAAAAAAAAGTAGCCTCAATTGGAACTTTAGGTGTCAAATCTAACGGTATTAGCTTAAAACTTAATAATACAACTGTTGATTCTATTACAATTAATAAAATACTTGAAAATTTAAAAAATAAAAAAATTGAAAATGTAATTTTAGAAGCATCAAGTCATGGTCTTCATCAAAAAAGATTACATGGCGTTAAATTTAACACATCTATATTCACTAATTTAAGCAGAGATCATTTAGACTATCATAAAAATTATAAAAATTATTTTAATTCAAAATTAATTTTATTTAATGAATTGACGAAGAAAAATGGAAATTTGATATTTGATAATGATTTAAAATACTCAAAGACTTTTAAAAAAATAGCCAAAAAAAAAAAATTAAATTTATTAAGCATTGGTACATCAAAGAGTCATTTGAAAATTAATTCAATTAAAATTTTAAATAATTACCAACATATAAAGTTTTCTTATCAAAATAAAGAATACCAATTTAAAACAAGCTTAATTGGGAAAATACAAATTAAGAATTTGATGATGGCTATTGCAGCAGCAATTAAAAGTAATCTAAAAATTGATGATATTGTTAAAAAACTTAAATATATTAAACCCGCAAAAGGAAGGCTCGAGATAATCGGAACAACCAAAGATAATTCAATTTTTATTTTAGACTATGCTCATACTCCAGAGGCTCTTAAAACAAGTATAGAAAATATTAAAGAACAATTTGGTTTAAGAAAAATTAATATTGTATTTGGATGTGGAGGTGAAAGAGATAAAGAAAAAAGACCAATAATGGGCAAAATTGCTAACAAACTATGTAATTACATTTATCTTACAGACGATAATCCTAGATGTGAAAATCCAGAAAATATTAGAGCAAGTATTAAGAAATCAATTTTACCATCTAAAATGATTGAAATACCATCAAGAAAATTAGCTATAAAAAAAGCAATTTTAAATAGTAAGTCTGATGAGGTTTTAATCATTGCTGGAAAGGGACATGAAAACACTCAAGAATATTTTAAGAAAAATAAATTCTCTGACAAAGATAATATAAAAAAATCAATAATTTTAAAAAATAGAATTTTATCAAATGATTGGAAATTAAATATACTTAAAGAAATTATAAATAACAAAAAATTAGATAAAATAAAAAATTTAAAAATTAGCACTAACTCAAAAGAACAAAATAAAGGTAAAATTTTCTTTGGAATTAAGGGTAAATCTTTTAATGGAAATGATTTTGCAGACGAAGCTCTAAAAAATGGAGCAAAATTAGCAATTCTTCAAAATAAAAAAAACGATAGTAAAAAAAAGATTAATGTTAAAAGTACTCTAAGATTATTAATTAAATTTTCTCAAAAGATAAGAATTTCTTCGAATGCATCTCAAGTTGCAATTACAGGATCTTCAGGCAAAACTTCGCTGAAAGAATTGTTAGGACAATGTCTTCAAAAAAATTATTCCACTACATATTCAAAAAATTCATTCAATAATAAATTCGGTTTACCAATTTCATTAATAAATTTAAATAAGGATACGACTTATGGAATATTTGAAATTGGAATGGACAAAAAGGGAGAAATAGACTATTTATCAAAAATAATTAAACCAGACGTTGGTGTTATTACAAATATCAGTTATGCGCACGCCAAAAATTTTAAATCTTTATTGGATATAGCTAAAGCCAAATCAGAGATTATTTTCAACATAAGAAAAAATGGTACAATTGTATTAAATAAAGATGATAAATTTTTTGATTTTTTTTCAAATTTAGCAAACAAAAATAATTTAAATATCATTTCTTTTGGTAAACATAAAAATTCTAATATTAGATTATCTAAATTAAAAAAATCTACGAAATCTTATATCATTTATATTGACGTAGCTTCTAGAACTTTTAATTTTAAAATTAATAATAACTTATTACCTTATTTGGATAATATATTAGCTTCTATAGCAGTTTGTAAAAGTTTAAATATCATTGATAAAATAAAAAGTAACTTTTTTTCTAATTATAAAATACCAAGTGGCAGAGGAAATATAAAAAAATTCACTGTAGGCTCCAAAAAAGTTAACATAATAGATGAAAGTTATAATTCAAATCCATTATCTCTGAATTTTTCAATTAAGAAATTTAATAATTTAAAAGTAAATCCAAATAAAAAATTTATGCTGCTAGGTGACATGTTAGAATTAGGAAAATTTTCAAAAAAACTTCATATTGAAGTTGCAAAAGATATCAATAAGGTAAAGTTCAAAAAGTTGTTTGTTTATGGGAATTATATCACAGAAACATTTAACAAAATTAGAACACAAAAAAGAGGAAGAATACTTAAATCAACTAGTGAAATTCTAAATATAATAAAAAATGATTTAAATAATGGTGATTTTTTAATGATAAAGGGCTCAAATTCTACAGGACTCAATCAAATAACCAAACAAATTGGATCAAAATCTTAATGTTGTTTGAACTTTTTTCAATTCTAGTAGATCAATTTAGTTTTTTGAATGTTTTTAAATATTTAACAGTAAGAACTGGTCTTTCTATGTTTACAGCTATGGTTGTTGTTTTTTTAGTTGGAAACCCATTGATTAATTTTTTTTCTTCAAAACAGATTCATAATCCAATCAGAGAAGATGGACCTAGTGATCATATAATTAGTAAAATTGGAACACCTACGATGGGAGGACTTATAATATTACTAGGTGTTTTTTCAGGAGTATTACTATGGGGTGACTTATCAAATCCATACAATTGGTTTTTAATATTTATTGCAGCTTCTTTTGGATTATTGGGAGCTTATGATGATTATAAAAAAATAAAGTTAAAAAGTTCGCATGGAATTTCTTCTAAACTAAAGTTCTCTCTTCAAATTATTTTAGCTTTGATTGGTATATTTATACTTTATATCACAAGTAATTCTGATCAAATAAACAATCTATATTTTCCTTTTTTCAAAAACTTAGTAATCAATCTTGGCTGGTTTTTTATACCTTTTTATATGTTCATATTAGTTGGAGCTTCAAATGCAGTTAATTTAACAGATGGTTTAGACGGATTAGCAACAGTTCCCGTTATGTTAGTTGCTGCTTGTTTTGCATTTATTAGTTACGTTTCTGGTAACATAATTTTTTCTGATTATCTTCAGATCGCATATATAGAGGGTGTGGGAGAAGCTTCGATTTTCTGTGGATCAATAATCGGAGCTTGTTTAGGTTTTTTATGGTTTAATGCACCACCGGCAAAAATTTTTATGGGAGACACTGGATCTTTATCATTAGGTGGTTCACTGGGAGCTGTTGGTATAATAACTAAGCACGAAATTGTTTTAGCAATAACAGGCGGATTGTTTGTTTTAGAAGCTGTTTCTGTAATAGTTCAAGTTATTTCCTATAAATTAACAGGTAAAAGAATATTTAAAATGGCCCCAATACATCATCATTTTGAAAAAAAAGGATGGCCAGAGTCAACGGTTGTAATTAGATTTTGGATAATTTCTATTATTCTAGCGATGATTGGATTAGCAACTTTGAAACTTAGATAATGAAATTGAAAAATGAAACGTTAAATAAAAATTTTTTGATTTATGGTTTTGGAAAATCTGGAATTTCATCATTAAAATATTTAAAAAAGAAAAATAAGTGTTTTATCTTCGATGATGATAAGAAAAAAATTAAAAATAAATATAAAAAATTTTTTATTTCTAAATCAAAATTATTAAATAATAATTTTGATTATATAGTTATAAGTCCAGGTATTAATACAAATACATGCCAGTTATCAAATTATTTAAAAAAGAATCAAAAAAAAATTATTACTGATTTTGATATTTTTTATAAATTTAACCCTAGAGTTTTAACAATTACGATTACTGGTACGAACGGAAAGTCAACTACAAGTAAGTTGCTTTATGATATTTTAAAGAATCACCATTATGATACCAGGTTAACCGGAAATATTGGAAATCCTATTTTAGAAGAAAAAAGAGTTACCAGAAATACTATCTTTGTTGTTGAGGCTTCTTCTTATCAGCTGGCTTATAGTAAATATTTCAAATCAAAATTTTCTATAATCATCAATATTTCTCCAGATCATTTAGAAAGGCATAATACAATGAAAAATTATGTATTATCAAAATTAAAATGTGTAATAAGACAAAACGAAAATGATGTAGCAATAATAACAAACACTAATTTATTGAAAGACTTATTAAAAACTAAAAATATAAAATCCAAAATAATATATGTAAGTAAAAATAAGTACGCATATCTAAAAAATAAATTAAGTAATGAAAATTTTAAAAATTCAACAAATTTTCAAAATTTAAATTTTTTATTTGAGCTATCGAAACATATGAAACTTAATTTAAAAACTGTAATAAAAACTATTAATAAATTTAAACCTTTGAAATTTAGACAGGAAGTGATCCATCAATCAAAATATTTAAAAATAATAAACGACTCTAAATCAACAACATTATCTTCTACTGTTCCATTTTTAGAAACTAATAAAAAAATTATATGGATCTTGGGAGGATTATTTAAAAAGGGTGACAAATTTAATTTAAATAAAAAGTATTTTAAAAATTTAGAAGCATATATTTACGGGAAAGATAGACAAGTGTTCCTCAAACTATTTAAAAATAAAATTAAAGTTAATCTATCAAAAGATCTGAGAAATACCCTTAAATTAATTCCAAACCTTAAGGATATAAAAACAAAAGTTACAGTTTTATTTAGCCCATCGGCCGCATCATTTGATCAATACAAAAATTTTGAAGAAAGAGGTAGACAATTCAATATGTTAATTAAAAGATATTTACCAATTGAATGAATAAATATTTTGATACATTTTATGATTGGTGGAAAAACATAGATAAAACAATTTTTTTGATAATAAGTCTATTATTTTCACTAGGATTGTTCTTTTCTTTAGTTTCAACTTCAATAATCGCATCAGATAAATTAAACACAAATTCTTACTATTTTTTTTTAAAACATTTAATTTTTGTTTTAATAGGAATATTTTTAATATTATTTTTATCTCTACTAGATCAAAAAATTTTAATTAGGTTATCAGTCGTATTATTTGTTATCACATTTATAAGTTTATTGTTAGTTCCCTTAATAGGAGTGGAGGTCAAAGGGTCAAAGAGATGGTTAGATATTGGCTCATTACCTAGGTTTCAACCTATTGAAACTTTAAAACCTTTTTTTGTTATTGTTATTTCACTAATAATATCATTAGAAAAAAAAAACCTTTACATAAAATATCTCTTGAGTTCAGTCGTTTTAATGCCGATTATAATTTTACTCTTATCTCAACCAGACTTAGGACAAACATTATTAATAATATCTGTTTGGCTTGCTATTATTTTTGTCTCAGGAATAAATTTATTACTTTTTGCAATCTCATTATTAGCTGTGAGTTCATTAACTCTATTTTTAGTCTTTTTGGTACCAAAATTTGAATACATAAGAATAAGATTAATGTCATTTTTAGATAATTCTAGCGGCAATAATTACCAGGCTGATAAAGCAAGCGATGCAATATCCAGCGGAAGTTTTTTTGGAAAAGGAATAGGTGAAGGAACTTTAAATTCAAGAATACCAGAAGCACATACAGATTATATAATTTCTGTAATTGCAGAAGAATTTGGAGTAATTATCTTAATAAGTATAATATTACTTTATTTAGTCTTATCTTATAGAGTTTTAAAAAAAATAAATTTTACAAAAAATAATAATTTTAAACTTATATTAGTTGGAAGTATTTCAATAATACTATTACAAACTTTTATTCATATTGGTGTAAATATAAGAATGCTTCCTACTACAGGCATGACTATGCCATTTATTAGTTATGGTGGTTCTTCAATAGTTGGAACATCGATTTTAACTGGAATAATATTAAATTTGACGAAGAGAAAATTAAATTAATATGAAAAATATACTTATAGTAACAGGTGGTTCAGGTGGCCATGTAGTACCATCTACCTCTTTGTTTGAACATTTAAAAAACAAATTTTCTGTAAAAATGGTATCTGATTTGAGAGGAAGTAAATATATAAATACTGAAAAATTTAAATATGAATTAATAGATGTGCCTAATTTATATTTAAAAAATTATTTACTTCCAATAAATATTTTTAAATATTTTCTAAACATTTTTCAATCTATTAGATTTTTAAAAAATAATAAGACAAATATTGTGATTAGTACTGGTGGGTACATGACATTTCCATTTTGCTTAGCTGCATTTATATTAAAAAAAAAAGTTTTCTTGTTTGAGCCTAACAGCGTTTTAGGTAGATCTAACCGCTTTGCTTTGAAATTTTCAACAAAAATAATTTGTTACGATGAAAATTTAAGAAACTTCCCAATAAAATACAATTCTAAAAAAGTTATAGTTAAACCTATTTTAAAAAAAGAGATATATAACTTAGAAAAAAACATAATTAATTTAAAAAAGGAAATAAAAAAAATTCTAATTATTGGTGGTAGTCAAGGTGCGTCATTTTTTGATGAAAATATTACTGAATTAATTATTGAAATTTCAAAAAAACGAAATTTCGAAGTTATACAGCAAATATCGAATAAAAATAATTTATCTTCAATAAAAAACAAATATGACAAATCAAATATAAACTATAAATTTATTGAATTTACCAATGATAGTCGTGAACTCTATAATGGTATAGATTTAGCAATTACCAGAGGAGGCGCAAGTACATTAAGTGAACTTTCATTCTTAAACATACCGTTTATTTCAATACCTCTCCCATCTGCAAGAGATAATCACCAATTCTATAATTCAGAATTTTACTATAAAAAAAATTGTTGTTGGTTAATAAAACAAAAGGAATTCGAATTTAACAAATTTTCAAAAATGATATTTGAAATATTTAACGATTATAAAAATTACAACGAAAAATTTAAAAATCTTGAGGAAATTACTAAAAAAAATACTTGGAATAATATAAACAATAAGATTATAGAAATTATAGATGAAAATTAATATTGGAAAAACTGAACTAATTCATTTTGTTGGAATTGGTGGTATTGGTATGAGTGGCTTAGCATTAATAATGGATAGTTTAGGCTTTAAAATACAAGGAAGTGATAAATCAGATAATAAAAATCTTAATTTACTAAGAAAAAGAAAAATTCCAATTTATTTAAATCATAATAAGCAAAATATAAAAAATTGTACTGTATTAGTAGTTTCATCAGCTATAAAAAAATCAAATCCAGAATATAGGCATGCTAAAAAATTAAACTTACCGATATATAAAAGAGGAGAATTGTTAGGTCATATAGTTTCTTTAATGAAAAATATTGTTGTGACAGGATCACACGGTAAAACAACAACAACATCAATTTTGTCAAATATTTTGAATTATGCAAAATTAGATCCGACAATAATTAACGGAGGTGTTTTGAATTCAATAGGAAGTTCGGCAAAATTAGGAAAAAGTGATTGGAGTTTAGTTGAGTCAGATGAATCGGATGGAAGTTTTCTTCAAATACCTTTTAATTATTCAATAATAACCAACATTGACAATGAACACTTGGATTATTACAGAACTATGAAAAATTTAAAAAATAAATTCATACAATTTATTGATAAAACACCTTCTTTCGGAAAGGCTTTTCTGTGTTTAGATGACAAAAATGTAAAAAATATTTTACCAAAAATTAAAAATAACAATTACTATACCTTTGGTTTAAATAAGAAATCAAATTTTCATATTTTCAATATAATTCAGAATAGAGATTATTCAAAATTTAATATTAAAATAAAAATACCGGGCAAAACAAAAACTATAAAAAATATTTCAATACCTTTGTTAGGTTTGCATAACATAAAAAATGCAACATCTGCATTGGCGGTAGCTTTTTCGATTGGTGTATCAGATAATATAATTAAATTAGGTCTCAAAAACTTTAATGGAGTCCAGAGAAGGTTTAATTTCTTATTTGAAATTAATAAAGTGCCATTTTTTGATGACTATGCTCATCATCCAACTGAAATTTCATCGGTATTAGATGGTGTCAGTAAAGTATATAATAAAGAAGAAATAGTTTGTATTTTTCAACCGCATAGAATTTCAAGAGTAAAAAATTTAAAAGTTGAATTTTCTAAATGTTTTAAAAATGCAAACACAGTTTTACTTTGTCCAATTTATAAAGCTAGCGAAACTATAAAGTTAGGATTCTCATATACTTCATTTGCAAAATTAATTGCAAAAAATTCTAAAGTTAATTTGATAATGCTCAAAAATGAAATAGATTTAAAAAAAATTACTAAAAACATTGCCTTTGGAAATAAAATTTTTATTGCTATGGGTGCAGGATCTATAACAAATTGGGTAAGAAATCTTAATTGATATGGAATTAAAAGATATTGAAGATTTTAAAAATAAATATAATGCAGATTTGTTTTTTAATACTGATATCAAAAAATTCAATTGGTTTAATATAGGAGGTAAATCAAAAATCTTTTTTAAACCAAAAAATCTAATAGAATTAAAAGAATTCCTAAAACTATATAATAATAGAGGAAAAATGTTTATATTAGGAATGGGTTCAAATGTGTTATTTAAAGATAATACTTACGAAGGAGTAATAATCAAACTTAGCAACAATTTTAGCACATTATCAAAATTAAAACCAGACACAATAATAGCAGGCTCAGCTTGTCCACAAAAAAAACTTTCTGAATTTGCACTAGAGAATGGAATAAGTGGTTTTGAATTTATGTACTGTATTCCTGGTTCGGTTGGAGGGGGTCTTCAAATGAATTCTGGATGTTTTGGAACAGAATTTAAAGACAAATTAATCTCTCTGCAATGTATTGATACAAAGGGAAATATAAAAGTTATCCCATCTAACAAAATTAAATTTCAATATAGAAAAATAGAATTAAACGAAAATTTAATTTTTTTAAGTGCTACTTTTAAAGGTGATTTATTAAATAAAAATAAAATAAAAAATTTGATGGAAGAATTGGCAATAAAAAAAAACAATTCTCAACCCTCAAAAATTAAGACTGGGGGTAGTACTTTTAAAAACCCAATCGACCAAACAACAAAAAAAGCTTGGGAACTAATAAAAGAATCAGTTCCAGAAAATATAAATTTTGGAGATGCTAGTATATCAAAAAAACACTCAAATTTTTTTATTAATAAAAAAAATGCCTCATTTGAAGAAATGAACTCTTTAATAAATTTTGTAAAAAAAAATGTCAAAGATAAAACTGGGATTAATATTAATTTAGAAATCAAAATTATAGAATAATGAAAAAAATTCTAATTTTGGCAGGCGGATATTCAAAAGAAAAAGAAGTTAGTATACAAACTGCAAAAAGCGTTTACTCAGAATTAAATAAAGATAGAAAATATAAAATTAAGGTAGTAAATCCTGATGGTAAATTTGTTCAAGTATTAAGAAATTTTAATCCAAATATAGTATTAAATTTATTGCATGGTAGATATGGAGAAGATGGTTATATTCAAGCAATTTTAGAATCGGAAAAAGTAAAATATACCCATTCAGGCGTATTATCGTCTTCTTTAGCAATAGATAAGGAGCTATCAAAAAAAATTTTTATTAAAAATAAAATTTTGACGCCTAAGTATCTTAAATTCTCTTATAGAAACAATATAAAAAAGTTAAAATTAATAAATAATTTGCAAAAAAAAATTGGCTTTCCTCTAGTTGTAAAACCTCTTAATGAAGGCTCTAGTGTAAATGTTTTTATATGTAGTAAGAATAATATAATTAAAAATTTAAATAAACTTAAAGATTATGGAGAAATCTTAATCGAGAAATACGTACCAGGAAGAGAAATTCAAGTTGCTATTTTGTCAGAAAAAATTCTTGGTGCTATAGAATTAAAACCTAAAAGAAAATTTTATGATTATAAGGCCAAATATAGCAAAACAGCAAAGACAGAGCATATTATTCCAGTAAATATATCTAAACAGCAATATTTTAAAATTACCAATATTGCTTTAAAAGCTCATAAATTGTTGAAATGCAGAGGTGTTACTAGATCTGATTTTAGGTTTCACAAAAACAAATTTTATTTATTAGAAACAAATACACAACCAGGCATGACTTCATTGTCATTAGTGCCTGAAATTGCAAAATTTAATAACATTAATTTCAAAAATTTGATAAAAAAAATTTTGAATGATGCTTCAACAAACAAGTAAAATTAAAATATATTTTTATATTTTCTCATTTCTTATTTTAACAAGTATTATAAACAACAATTACTTAAAGGTTTTTTCAAATTATTTTTTAGTAAAGAATATAAATGTAGAGACTAATAATATAGATATTGAGAAAAAAATCTTAAATAAAATTTTATTTATAAAAAAACAAAATATTTTCTTTGTTAAAGAAATAGATATTGAAAATGAAATAGAAAATTTAAATTTTCTAGAAGATATAAATATAAAAAAAATCTACCCATCTACAATTATCGTTGAGGCACAGAAAACAAATATAAAAGCAATTACATTTATAAGTCAAAAAAAATATTATGTTGGTGAAAATGGAGAATTTATTTCATCGGAAAAAATTAATAACGAATTGATCTTACCGACCATATTTGGAAAATTTGATATCTTGGATTTCAAAAAGCTTAATAAAATTTTAATCAAAAAAAATATAGATAACAAAAATATTAAAAAATATTATTATCATAAAAACAAAAGATGGGATTTATATTTTAAAAACAACATATTAATTAAACTTCCACACAAAAATATAGAAAATGCAATAACCATATTTGATTCTTTTTTGAGATCAAAAAAATTAAAACCAAATATGGTTATCGATTTAAGAATTCCAAATAGAGTTATTTTAAAAAATATATGAATAAAAATTTTTTAAATATAATTGATTTAGGATCTTCAAAATGGAGGTTTGTTGTCTTTGATAAAAATCTTAAAAAGAAATATTCTGATACAATTACGTCTTCTTTTGATAATAATAAAGCAATTCAAAATGTTATAAAGAGAGCAGAAGGCGAAATTCAATCTCATATAGAAGACATAATTTTAATTTTTGATTGTAAAGAATTAATTACGATTGATATTTCTCTTTGTAAAAAATTAAATCAAATTTTAAAACTCAAAAATGTTTTCAATTCTATGTTACTAGAGTTGAAACAATTGGTAGAAACGAACTATCCTCATCTTGAAATAATTCACACTATTACTGATGGCTTTATTATCGATAATATAAAATTTGATAAAATACCAAATGAAGAAAAAAATATAAATAATCTTTTTATTGACTTTAAGTTAATATGTTTTCCTAAAAAGATAGTTGATGAAAAAAAAAATTTTTTTAATAATCTAAATTTAAGAGTAATAAATATTTTTTGCGCAAGTTATATTAAATCGTTGTCATATAAAAGAAAGCTTTGTAAGTCAAAAATTTCATTTTTAGAAATTGGTTTGGAAAGAACTTCTTTAATACTATTTGAAAAAAACAAATTAAAATTAATACAATCCATTCCTATTGGTGGATTTCATATTTCTAAGGATATATCCAAAATATTTAAAATTAATATTAATGAAGCTGAGAAAATTAAAAAATTATTTAACAAATCAGAAACAGAATTTTCATATGACAATAAAGAACACACAGATCAAATAAGCATGAAAGACATTTTGGACAAAAATATATCAACAGACTTACTAAAGAAAGTTATTTTGTACAGAATTCAAGAAATAATTGATCTTATTTTTTTAAAATCCAATGCTAGATCCTTAGGATTAAATTTTAATGATACTGATCTCTTTTTAATTGGTGAAGGATCTTTAATTTTTAATAAAAATTCATTTTATTTAAATGACAAATTTAACTTTAAATTTATAAACATTTACGAAGAGACAGATTTAGATATATGTTACGCAGCTTTAATTTTTTATTTAAATAATAACGAAGTTCCTAAAATCGATACCAAAAATAAGGGTTTATTTGAAAAATTCTTTAACTTTTTTTCTAAGTAATTGTATTTTACTGTAACATTTCTTGAATACTTAAATAAGTAGGTTTCTATATAAATTAAGTATGTCAATATTAACTCAAAAAACAGTGTCAAAAAAAATCTTATTTTCTGGAATTGGCATTCACACCGGGAAAAAAGTTAATCTAAAAATACTTCCTGCTTTACCTAATACTGGAATATTATTTAAAAGAGTCGATCTCAAAAAAAATAATTTAATATTTCCGCTGTATAATAATGTGTCAAATACAACTCTTTGTACAACTATTGAAAACGAGTATGGGGTGAAAGTATCTACAATAGAACACTTAATGGGTGCTTTCTATGGTTTAGGTGTCGATAATGCTATAGTTGAGTTAGATTCACAAGAAGTTCCAATAATGGATGGGTCTGCTAAAAATTTTGTGGATTCAATAAGAGAAGCTGGATTAAATTTCAGTGATCAACCAATTAAAATAATCAAAATTAACAAAGAAATTAAATTTAGTGATGGTGATAAGTTTATTTCAGTCGAAAAGTCAAATGTGACAGGAGAGATAAATTTTGAAATAAAATATAATAATAAAGTTATAAATACACAAAATAACAAAATAAATATATTCGAAGATGATTTGTCTGATATATACAATTCAAGAACATTTTGTTTATACGAGGATATTGAAAAATTAAAGCAACTTAATCTTGGTAAAGGTGGCAGTCTAGAAAATGCAATTGTTATTAAAGATGATAAAATATTAAATTCAAATGGTTTAAGAAATGATTTAGAATTTGTTAATCATAAAATTCTTGATTGTATGGGAGACTTATATTTATCAGGATATAAAATTATAGGATCCTTAAAGTGTTCACAAGGTGGACATAAACTTACTAATCAACTACTTAAAAAAATATTTTCTAATCAAAATAATTATACTTTGTTAGAGATTAAAGGAAAACAGTTACCTCACACATTTACTAACTACCAAAATTTAAAATCTATAGCTTAAAAGTTAGAATTTTTTATTTAATCTGATAAAAAAAGAAAATGAAATTCTTTTTTTATTTTTCTTTTTTTCTAATTATTATTTCTATATCTGGGTGTTCTAAAAAAGATGAGAAAGTTACAATACTTAAGGAGAAAAGTTTAGAGACCCAAATGATAGAAGTTTATAATCAGGGCATGCAAGAATTTGAAAGAGGTGATGTTATTTATGCAGGTAGAAAATTTAGTGAGGCAGAACTATTGTATCCACAGTCTCAATGGGCACCGAGAGCAGTATTAATGTCTGCATATGGATATTTTTCTCAAGGTTATTATGCTGATGCAATTAATGATATAGAGCGTTTTTTGATAAAATATAAAAATCATCCTCAAACAGATTATGCATATTATCTATTAGCTTTATGTCATTATGACCAAATCATAGATGAAAAAAAAGATTTAAATGAGATTATTTTATCAAAAAAATATTTTGAAATAATAATAAAAAATTACCCCAATACAGAATATGCAAGAGACTCAGAATTTAAATTAAAGCTAATCTTAGAAATAATGGCATCCAAAGAAATGTATTTAGGCAGATATTATGTACAAAGAGAAAAATGGATACCTGCAATAAAAAGATTTAAAAATGTAGTTAAAGATTATGACACAACTATTTATATTGAGGAAGCACTTCATAGATTAGTGGAATTGCATTATCGAATAGGACTGGTTGAAGAAGCCTCAAATTATGCAAATCTTTTAGGATATAATTACCAATCTAGTAAATGGTACGAACAAAGTTATAAAATTTTTAATAAAGATTATGAAAAAGAAAAAATTAAGATTCAAGATAAGAGAGAACCTATTCTAGATAAATTTAAAAAGCTTTTTAAATAGAAACAAACTTGATGAACGATAAATTAAAAAAGGAATATAAATCAAAGTTGAAACAATTTAATTTATATAATAAAAATTATTATGAAAAAAATCATCCAATTGTAGCAGATTATGAATTTGATAAGTTAAAAAAAGAAATCCTTGATTTAGAAAAAAAATATAAGTTTCTAAAAAACGATAAATCTCCCAGTGTCATTGTGGGGTATAAGCCTTCAAAGACATTTGAAAAGTTTTCACATAAAATCCCAATGCTTTCTTTATCCAATGCATTCGATGAGAAAGATTTAGTAAATTTTGAAAAAAAAATTATTAATTATTTAAATAAAAAAATAAATCTTCAATACAGCGTTGAGCCGAAAATAGATGGAATATCAGCATCGTTACTATATGTAAATAAAAAATTTGTAACTGGTGTATCTCGAGGAGATGGCAAAATCGGTGAGATAATTACAGAAAACTTAAAAACAATTAAAGATATCCCCCTGGAGATAAAAAATTCTTCATTTCCAAATGAAATTGAAATTCGGGGAGAAGTATTTATAGAAAAAAATGATTTTTTAAAATTGAAAGACCAATTTGCCAATCCAAGAAACGCGGCTTCTGGATCATTAAGGCAAAAAAATCCCGATGTAACAAAAAAAATGCCTCTCAATTTTATTGCTTATACTTTTGGATATATAAGTAATAATTATTTTAAAAGCCAGTCGGATTTTTTGAATGAACTAAAAAAATGGGGTTTTAAAACGAATAATAACAACAAAGTTTTAAATTCAATTAAAGAACTGATAAAATTTCACAAAATGTTTGAGGAAACAAGATTTGATTTGGATTATGATATAGATGGTCTCGTTTACAAAGTTAATGATTTAAATTTACAAAATAGACTTGGATTTACATCCAACGCACCACGCTGGGCAATTGCACACAAGTTTTCTGCAGATAGCGGAACTACAAAAATTCTAAATATTGATATTCAAGTAGGTAGAACAGGTGCATTAACTCCTGTTGCCAAAGTCGAGCCAGTTAATATTGGCGGAGTAGTGGTTTCAAATGCAACACTTCATAATGAGGATGAGATTGCAAGAAAAGATATACGAATTGGCGATATAATAAAAATAGAGAGAGCTGGTGATGTAATTCCCCATGTGATAGAGGTTGAAAAAAAAAAGAGGACACCCGGATCTAAGAAATTTGTATTTCCATTAAAATGCCCATCTTGTGGTTCAGAGACCATAAAAGATTACAATAAGATAACAAAAAAATTTGATGCTGTAAGAAGATGTACTAATGAAGGTTTTGAATGTGAAAGAATAGCAATAGAAAAGATAAAGCACTTTATTTCAAAAGAAGCATTAAATATAGATGGTCTTGGAAAAAAAGTAGTAGAAAAATTTTGGGAGTTGAATTTAATTAAAAAACCTCAAGACATCTTTAATTTAAACTATAGTAAAATTTTAGATATGGAGGGCTGGGGAAAATTGTCAGTTAATAACTTAATTAGTTCGATTGAAAAATCAAAAGAGGTTTCACTACAAAGGTTTATATATTCAATCGGAATAAGACATATTGGTATCGAAAATGCAAAGTTGATAGGTGATAATTTAAAAAATATATCAAACTTCATAGAAATTATAAAACAAAAGAATTTTGATAAATTTTTAAATATTGATGGAATTGGTGATACTCAAGTTAATTCATTGAAAAATTTTTTTTCAAATAGATTAAATACAAATATAGTAATTGAATTAAATTCAATTTTGAAAATAAAATCTACTAAAATAAATAAAAGTGGTGTTCTTAAAAATAAAACTTTTTTGTTTACTGGAAAATTAGAAGGAATTAGCAGAGCTGAAATCAAATCTTTAATAGAGAAAAATGCTGGCACTACACTTAGCACTGTAAATAAAAATTTAAATTATTTGGTTATTGGTGAAAAACCCACAAAAAAAAAAATTGAACAGGCAAAAAATTTTAGAGTTAAAATTATTAAATTAGATGAGTTACAAAAACTACTTAATGTGACTTAATAGCCATTTTTTTTCAAATTTATTCAGAAATTTAGAAATATTAGAGTAAACATCTAAATGATATTCAAATAAATAATTTTTTTCTTTAGAATTTAGCATCTTCAAATTTACCATATCTAGATCAATTGGAGCCATTGTAAGATTTCTAAAAATTAAATTTTTTTCTTTTTCATCAATAAAAATAAGGTTTTCTATTCTAATACCATAATTATTACTTAAATAATATCCAGGCTCATTACTTAAGATCATACCTTTTTTTAAAATTACCTTGTTATATTTGGAAACACTTTGTGGACCTTCATGAACATTTGAAAAAAAACCTACACCATGACCTGTTCCATGAGAATAATCTAGACCAACTTCATTTAAAGATTTTCTAGCTAATTTATCAATTAAATGTCCGTTATAATTATATTTTAGATTACAGGTTACCACTGAAATATGACCCTTTAATACTCTAGTAAAGTTATTTTTTATTTCATTGTTTACTTTGCCACGGCTGCAAGTTCTTGTTACATCAGTAGTGCCCCACATATATTGTCCTCCAGAGTCTATTAACAAAACATCATTTTTTTTAAGCTTCCTGTTTGTTTCATTATCTGATTTATAGTGAATTACTGCTCCATTTGGACCAGACCCTGCAATTGTATCAAAACTTGGGTATAAATAGTTTTTTGAAAGTTTTCTGAATTTCTCGAGCTCTCTTTCAACGTCTTTTTCTGTCAATTCTTTTTTATTGTTTTTAAACCAGTACAAAAACTTAGTAAGCGCAATTCCATCTTCAATATGAACTTTCATAGTATTTTTTAATTCTGTAATATTTTTTACAGATTTTAAATCATATGTTGGATCTAAATCAGAAATAATTTTAAATTTACTTTTAATTAATTGCTGGTCAAAAATTGAGCATGTATTTTTATCAATACAAAAGTTTTTTTTATTAAATGTGCTAATAATTTGAAAAAATTGATTTTCTGAATAAATATTAATATTTCTTAAATATTTTTTACTAGATTTAGTTAATTTGTTGGTATTAATAAATAAATATAATTTTCCATTATCTGATATTATTAACTTGCAATTTACTAATGGACTATTAGGCAAGTCTTTTCCTCTTATATTAAGAATCCAATTTACATTTTCGCTAGCACTGACGTACAAATAATTAACTTTATTTTTAATTAAAAATTTTATTAATTTTTTTATTTTTTTTTTTGTATCTTCACCACTAATAGATTTATTTAAATAAAAAATTTTTTTAATTTTTTTATTATTTCTGCAAGCAAAGTTATATCTTAATGGTACTAGATTGGCTTTCTTTCCAAAGTATTTGAATAAAGTATGATGCGTAAAAAGCTTTGGATCAAATCCAATTATTTTTTTATCAATTTCGTATATATTTCTAGGCCATATATGTGGCACTTCACATATTTTAAAATTTTTCCCGGATTGCCTTTTTGCTTGAAGAATATATCTTCCGTCAACAAACAAGTAATTTTTATTTTTTAAAATCATAGCAAATCCAGCAGACCCACTAAAATTAGAGACTTTAGCTAAATTATTTATTTCTGCGTATTCTGTAAAATAATTATCATTTTTAGGAATTAAATATCCATCTAGATCATTATTAATTATAAATTTTTTTATATCTTTGATCATTTTAGTTTTTTTTGATATCTCAACCATCCAGGACTTCTTATTTCATTTTCAAAATCAATATCTTGATTAAATTCAAAGTCACTTTCCTCTTGATTTATATAACTGTTATTTTTTTTTAAAAATTCATCTGGTAATTCGTCAACAAATCTTGAGGCCATACTATCCATCCAATCTCCTTGATAAAATCTGCTCATGGAAAAAGAAATTTTAGCTATTTTTTTGGCTCTTGTAATACCAACATAAGCAAGCCTTCTTTCTTCTTCTAGACCACTTTCACCTTTTTCTTCAATACTTTTTTGATGAGGAAATAAACCTTCTTCCCAACCAGGCAAATAAACAATCTTAAATTCTAATCCTTTAGATGCATGTAGAGTCATCAAATTAACTTTTTCATTTTCCCAGTCCTGATCTAATGAAGTTGCTAAAGCAACATGTTCTAAAAAACTTTCTAAATTATCAAATTCTTTCATTGCACTTAATAGTTCTTTAATATTTTCAAGCCTATTTTCATTTTCCAAATCCTTTTTATTTTTTAACATCTCACTATAACCAGACTCATCCAAAATAGTTTGTAAAAGCTTTATATGATTAGTTTTTTTCTTTAATTCATATCTCCATTTTTCTAATAAATTTAACAATGAACTCAAACCAATTTTTGTTTTGGGTTTGATTTTATTTAATTCAATTAATTTTCTTGCTCCAACTTCTAATGAGTACTTATTTTTTTTTGAAAATTCAGATATGTTTTTAATAGTTGTGTCTCCGATTGATCTTTTTGGAACGTTTATTATTCTTTCAAAAGACAAATCATCCATGGGCTGGTACACGCTTCTCAAGTAAGCTACACAATCTTTTATTTCCGATCTTTCATAGAATTTTATACCACCAATTATACGATAAGGAATTCCAACTTTTAAAAATCTTTCTTCAAATTCTCTAGTTTGAAAAATTGCTCTTACTAGAATAGCCATTTCATTTAAAGAGGTACTTTTTTTATAATTTTCAATTGTAGAACTAATTTCAGTAGCTTCATCTTTGACATTCCTAAAACAATCTAGTGTTATAAGTTCACCATCTTCTTGAGTAGTAAATAAATTTTTACCAACTCTATTTTGATTATTCTCTATTAGTTTTGAAGCTACATTTAAAATATTTTGTGTTGATCTATAATTTTTCTCCAATCTGATTATTTTTGTATTTTTGTAAGTTTTATCAAATTCTAAAAAATTTTTAATTTCTGCACCTCTCCAGCTATAAATTGATTGATCATCATCTCCTACACAGCATATATTCATGTTAGTTTCAGATAAATATTTGAGCCATTCACTTTGTATATAATTGGTGTCTTGGTATTCATCGACTAAAATATATTTAAACTTCTTTGAATAAATAGATAATATATCTTTATAATTCTGAAAAATTTTTAAAGTATGTAAAATTAAATCACTAAAATCAGCACAATTTAAATCAAGCAATTTTTGCTGGTAAATTTTATATATTTTTAAAAAATTTTTTTCTAAAGCTTCTCTTTTTTTTAATACTACATTTTCAGGATAAAGACCTTTATTCTTCCACTTATCTATAATTGCCAAAATATATTTAGGTGAAATCTTTTTAATATCTATATCCTCTGCTTTACATATATTTTTAATCAACCTTGCTTGATCATCTTGATCTATGATTGTAAAGTTAGATTTTAATCCAACAGCTTCTGCATGTTTTCTTAAAATTTTTGCACTGATAGAGTGAAAAGTGCCTAGCCATGGTAAACCTGTGGCTTCTTTTTTAAGAAGCTTAGATACTCTAAATTGCATTTCTTTAGCAGCTTTATTTGTAAATGTTACAGCAAGTATTTGACTTGAAAAAGCTTTATGACTACGAACAATATGTGCGATTCTTGTTGTCAAAACTTTTGTTTTGCCTGAACCAGCGCCAGCAACAATCAAAAGAGGACCGTTAAGATATAGAACTGCTTCTTGTTGCTTTTCATTTAAATTTAACAAATAATCAGATTTTAACATAATTTATATTGTACAAGTCTTATTGTTTTAATGAATAAAATTAAACAAAATAAAGTAACTTTCACATTATTATTATTTGCTATTGCAATAATTTTTTCATCGTTAACTATTTTATCTTTACCAGTTTTATTTAATTATAAAAGCAAAGTTACAATAATAGAAAATAATTTTTATAATAATTTTAAAATATATTTAAATTCTTATAATAATATTTCATATAAACCTTTTCCCAAACCTCACTTATTAGTGGAAAAAGCTTCATTAAAATTAGTCAAAAATGAAGAAACAGAAGATCTAATTAAAACTTCAAATTTAAAAATTTTTATTTCCTTAAAAGATATATATCTACGAACGTTTAATGATTTTCTATCTACACAGATATCAGACTCAAATATTAATATAAGATTATCAGACATAAAAAAAATTAGAAAACATTTATATCAAAATATTAATAAACCAATTATTTTTAATAATTGCAAAGTTTTCATAAAAAATAAAAAAAAAGAGGTAATACTTATTTCTCCTTTGAAAAAAATTTCTTATAAAATTAATACTAAAAACAAATTAAAATATTTTATTATCAATGGAGAAGTTTTTGGGCTGAAATTTAAGTCTGAATGGAGAAGAAATTACAAAGAACCTAACATTAGTTTTCATAATATTAATATATTCAATCCTAATATAGATGTTAATAATATTTTTAAATTTGAAAATATTAAAAAGTTCAAAGGAAAATCTGAAATATCTTATGGGAAAGATAAATTGAAATATGAAATTCAATTTAACAACAATATAATAAATATTTTTTCCCCAAACGAGAAAAATTCTAATTTTAATATAAATAGCAAAATTCAACTTAAGCCATTTTTTTTAGAGGGAGAATTGACCATTAAAAATAGAAAAGTTGAGAAAATCATAGATAATTTATTATTTTCTCTATTATTATATAATGAAAATTTTTTAGGCAATATAAGCGGCTTATTAAAAATTAAATTTGATGAACTAAATAACAAATTGATAAAAAAAGGTGAAATTAATTTATCCATTAGTGAAAAAAAAATAAATTTAAATCAAGCAAAATTTAATCTTCATAAAATTGGGATAATTAATACCAATATGAGTTTTGAGGAAGATCAAGGAGATTTTAAATTTATAACAAATAATCAATTACTTGTTGAAGATCATATTGAATTTGCAAAGATTTTTCAAATTGGATCAAAAAAAATAAAAAAAATAAAAAAAATAAATTTTGATTTAATAAAAAAAGTTGGTGAAACAGACATTACAATTGAAAATATAAAAATTAATAATTTAGAAAATGAAAAATTATCAAAAGAAATATTTCAAATAAAGAATATACAGAATTTAAGATCTTATATTAGAAGAGTTATCGATTAATGTGGTTGGATCATCTTTATGGGATCTATTATTAAATCATACTCATTTTCATTAATTAGTCCCGATTGAATAGCTTCCTGTTTTAATTTTGTGCCATTTTTAAGAGCTTTTTTTGCAATTTTAGCTGCTTTATCGTAACCTATTTTAGGAGCTAATGCTGTCACTAGCATTATTGAGTTATCTAAATGTTCCTTAATTTTTTTTTTATTAGCTTTAATTCCTTTCACACAATACAAACTAAAGTTTTTTACACTATCAGATAGAATATCTATCGATTGTAACACGTTATAAGCAATTAAAGGTTTAAATACATTTAATTCAAAGTGTCCATGACTTCCGGCAACTGTTATACCCGTGTGATTTCCAATAACTTTAGCACAAACCATTGTTACAGCTTCACACTGTGTAGGATTTACTTTTCCTGGCATTATTGATGATCCAGGTTCATTCTCTGGTAAAAAAAGTTCACCGTAACCTGCTCTTGGTCCCGATCCTAAAAATCTAATATCATTTGAAATTTTCATTAATGAAACAGCACAAGAATTTAAAGATCCTGAGAAATTTACTATTGCATCGTGTGCAGCCAGTTCAGAAAATTTGTTTGGTGCTGGTTTAAAAGGTATTTTGCAAAATTTTCTTATTTCCTTGACTATCTTTTTGTCAAAATTTTTTTTTGAATTTATTCCAGTTCCAACAGCAGTTCCACCTTGAGCTAAGTAATAAATGTCATTTAAACAATATTTAATTCTTTCAATACTTTTTCTTATTTGCTCATTGTATCCCGAAAATTCTTGTCCAAGTGATAGTGGAGTAGCATCTTGAAGATGTGTTCTTCCAATTTTTACAATTTTTCTAAATTCTCTACTTTTTTTACCTAATAAATTTTCTAGCAATTTTAAACTAGGTAAAAGTTTATTAATAGTTTCTGTTGCAACAGAAATATGCATGGCAGTAGGAAAAACATCGTTAGTTGATTGTGATTTATTAACATGATCATTTGGGTGAACTGGTTTCTTAGATCCCTTTTTACCCTTCATAATTTCTATAGCTCTATTGGCAATTACTTCATTAACATTCATATTTGTTTGCGTGCCAGAACCTGTTTGCCAAACTTTTAGAGGAAAATTTTCCCTCATTTTGCCTCTAATAACTTCATTTGATGCTTTTATGATTGCATTTGAAATTGTTGGTGAAATTAATTTATCTTTTTTGTGAACTATAGCAGCACTTCTCTTTATGATTGAAATAGATTTTATTATAGATGAAGGAACTAATATTTTACCAATATTAAAAAATTTTTTTGATCTTTGAGTAGAAGCGCCCCAATATTTATTATTTGGAACATTTACGCCGCCAATACTATCAAATTCTTTTCTTGTTTTCATTTATTTGAAAAAATTACTAGATAAATTATATACTAGTTTCTATTAATCTTACAGGAGTAAAATGACAAACTTTAAAAAAGTAAAAAAATTTATGGAGACTTTTGGGCAAGAAGTTAAATCAAGACCATCTTTCAGTTCTGATAAAATTAATATGCTTAGGTACAATTTGATAAAAGAAGAATTGGATGAATTTAAACAGGCTTTAGAAAATAATGATCTATTAGAGGCCGCAGATGCTTTAACTGATATATTGTATGTTACTTATGGTGCTGGACATGCATTTGGTATTAATTTAGATGCTTGTTTTGAAGAAGTTCAAAGTTCTAACATGAGCAAGTTAGGAAATGATGGAAAACCTATTTTTAACGATCAGGGTAAAGTTATGAAAGGTCCAAATTATTTTAAACCCGATTTATCTAAATTTATTAAGTAATTTTTAGCCAATTAGGTTTCTTGATTTTAACTTTAGCGGAACCACAATTAAAAATTTTGCCAAAATCAAATTTTTCATTCTTAACTTTAATAATAGCGTATGGATAATCATCATTTATTAAAACTTTTCCTATTTCGTCTTTCTCAATTGCTATGATGTCATTCTCTAAATTACCTTCTATAACTTCAATTGGTAGAAGACGTTTATTTAATTTATCTTTTAATTTAATTCTGGCAGTATTTTCTTGGCCTACGTAACAACCTTTTTTAAAATCTATTGCATTTAATTCATCAAAGTTACACTCAATGCCAAAAAGTTTATTTTGAAGTTTTTCAGTATTATTTTGTGGAATCCCAATTTCATGACTTAATTTGTAATATTCATTTTTATCTACACTTTGAAGTCCAAGTTTTTTTAAAGATAAATATAATTTTTCTAAATTAGTTACCATTCTTGCTCCAAGCTCTATATTTCTAGGATCTAAAAAAATACTATCCTCTCTAAATTTAATTGTGCACCCAGCATTCGAACTTGAATTTTCCATGTCCATAAATCTTTCTTTACTAATAACTGCAATAACAAATTCATTGCTTAAATTTAAAATTTCTACTTTTGATCTAAGTTTGTATAAATTTAATTGATTAAATAAATTATCGATATTTTTTTTCTCACAATCTAAAAAATATCCAGATTTATGTTTTAATATATTGAAGTCATACAAAAATTTTCCTTGTGGAGTCAGTAAAGCAGAATAACATGAATTTTTTTCATCTACTTTGTTAATATTATTTGTAACTATATTTTGTAGAAATTCTTTACAGTCTTCACCCGAAATGTATAAAAGCCCTCTGTCATCTAAGATATAAACATTATTTTTTTTCATGATTGATTGGTTCAAGATAATAATATAATAACGATTTCTCAAAATGTTAGATCTTATTATAAAAAATGGAGAATGTTATATTGAAGGAAAGCTTACTAAGACTAATATTGGTATTAAGAATGAAAAAATCTCAATAATTGGTGATTTAAATAATCAACAAAGCAAAGAAACTGTTGATGCAAGTAATTTAATAGTTTTACCTGGTTGCATGGATACCCAGGTTCACTTTAGAGAGCCTGGATCAACAAATGCAGAAGACTTACATACTGGAAGTAAAGCAGCTATTGCCGGAGGTATTACGAGTGTTTTTGAGATGCCAAACACAAATCCTCCAACTGCAAATATTAAAGAATTTAATAACAAGTTAAATCTAGCCAAAAATAGGATGTATTCAAACTATGCGTTTTACTTTGGCGCAACTCCTGATAATTCCTCTGATTTGGCAAAGCTTAAAGGTTTAGATGGTTGTTGTGGAGTAAAACTTTTCGCAGGATCCTCAACTGGAAATTTATTAGTTGATAAAGAAGAAGATATCGAAAAAGTTTTTCAAAACACCTCAAAAATAGTTGCAGTACATTCTGAAGATGAAGAAATAATCAATTTGAGAAAAAAATTAATTGAAAAAGGTAATGTTCATACTCATCCCGTCTGGAGAAACGAAGAATGTGCAATGTCATCTACCAGAAGGATTGTTAGAATTGCAAAAAGACTAAATAAAAAAGCACACATATTGCATGTAACAACAAAAGAAGAGGTAGATTTCTTATCACAAAATAAGGGGAACATAACTTTTGAAATTACTCCACAACATCTAACGATATATGCTCCATACTGTTATGAAAAACTTGGCACGTTTGCTCAAATGAACCCACCTTTAAGAGACAAGTCTCATTATGATAGATTGTGGTACGCTATAAGAAATAACTATAATGATACTATAGGTTCAGACCATGCACCTCATTTAAAAGAAAATAAATTAAAAGAATATCCCCAGTCGCCATCTGGAATGCCAGGTGTGCAAACATTATTACCCGTTATGCTAAATCATGTGAATGATAAAAAACTTACATTAGATCAGCTAATTAAACTTCTATGTGAAAATCCAGTTTCAGTATTTGGTATAAAAAATAAAGGTTTCATAAAAAAAGATTACGATGCTGACTTAACAATAATAGATATGAATAGAACAATTGAAATCAAAAATGAAAATATTCATAGTAAGTGTGGATGGAGCCCATTTGATGGTTATAAATTTAAAGGTTCACCGGTTTATACAATTATTAATGGTGATATTAAAATGAAAGAAGATGAAATTTTGGGAGACCCATCCGGGAAACCAATTCTTTTTGATTGATTTATATAGTTTTAGTTGAATACATATTTACAAGTGTTACTCCAACAACAATAAGAAACATCCCCAATATAGCTTGCCAACTTAAAGATTGTTTAAAAAATATATAACCCAATATTGCTATAGTGAAAATACCAAGTCCACTCCATGTTCCATAAACAATTGCAATTGGTAGTTTATCAACAACAAACGTTAGTAAATAGAAAGCAGATAAATAAAAACCAGCTAAAAATATTGTAGGTGTTACTTTTGTAAAGTTTTGAGTAACAGGAAGAAGCATTGTTCCACAAACTTCACAAATTATTGCTCCTACTAAAAAAAGATATGTCTTGAGCATTATTTTAAAATATTACTATGTATTAAGTTCTCTTTTATTTCATCAAGGATGGCAGGATCATCAATTGTTGCAGGCATTTTATATTCTTCTTTGTCAGCAATTTTTCTAATTGTTCCTCTTAAAATTTTTCCAGATCTAGTTTTGGGTAATCTTTTAACAACAATTGCTATTTTAAAAGCTGCAACAGGTCCAACTTTATCTCTAACCATTTGTACACACTCTTTTGAAATAGTCTCATTATCCTTAGAAACTCCTGCTTTTAGAGCAATTAAACCAATTGGTAATTGTCCTTTCAGCTGATCTTTTATTCCTATCACTGCACATTCAGCAACTGATTGATGTTCAGACAAAACTTCCTCTATTGCACCAGTTGAAAGTCTATGCCCTGCAACATTTATTATGTCATCTGTTCTCGACATAATCCAAATATATCCGTCATCATCAATATGCCCTGCATCGTAAGTTTGGTAGTAGCCATTATAATTTGACATATAATTTTCTTTATATCTCTCATCTGCATTCCACAAAGTTGGGAAAGTTCCTGGAGGAAGCGGAAGTTTAACCACAATATCTCCCATCTCATTTGGTTTTGCTATTGTTTGATCGGGTTTAATTATTTTTACGTCATAACCTGGAACTGCTTTACAAGCTGATCCATATTTTGTTTCTTGCATTTCAATTCCAGTGCAATTTGAACTTATCGCCCAACTTGTTTCAGTCTGCCACCAATGGTCAATTACAGGAACTTTAAGTAAATTCTCAGCCCATTTAATAGTATCAGGATCTGCTCTTTCACCTGCCAAAAATAATGACTCAAATGAACTTAAATCATATTTAGAAAAAAACTTACCTTCTGGATCTTCTTTTTTTATTGCTCTAAATGCAGTTGGAGCTGTGAATAATGACTTAATTTTATATTCTGAGATTATTCTCCAAAATACTCCAGCATCAGGAGTACCAACAGGTTTGCCCTCAAATAAAAGAGTTGCACAACCTTTGAATAATGGAGCATAGACAATATAGGAATGTCCTACTATCCAACCAATATCACTCGCTGACCACCATACATCATCTTGATCAATGTTATAAATATTTTTCATTGTCCATTTAAGAGCTACTATGTGACCACCAATATCTCGAACAATCCCCTTTGGAATACCAGTGGTTCCTGAAGTATAAAGGATGTAAGCATAATCATTGGCACCCATCTCAACGCAATCTTTATCATTTGCTCCAGATAGCGCTTCATCCCAACTTATTTCTAATGATTTATTTAATTTTATCTCGTGTCCTTTTCTTTGAAATAATATTACTTTTTCAACTTGGTGTTTTGCTAATTTTAAAGCTCCATCTACAAGCGGTCTATACTCGACTGTTCTTCCAGGTTCAAATCCGCATGATGCTGTTATTAAAATTTTAGCTTTACTATCATCAATTCTGCTAGCTAATTCATTTGAAGCAAAACCACCGAATACAACAGAATGAATTGCTCCAATTCTCCCACATGCGAGCATAGCAACTACTGCTTCTGGTATCATCGGCATATAAATTATTACACGATCTCCTTTTTTAACTCCCCGTTTGTCGAGAGCTCCTGCAAATTTAGAGACTTTTTCTTTTAATTCTTTAAAAGTAAACTTTGATTTATTACCTGTAATTGGGCTGTCATAGATTAAAGCAGTCTTATCACCTCTTCCTTGATCAATATGAAGGTCTAAAGCGTTATAACAAGTATTTGTGACACCATCCTCAAACCATTTATAGAAAGGAGGGTTGTCTTTTTTTAAAATCTTAGTTGGTTTTTTGAACCAAAACACATCTTCAGAAACTTTCTGCCAAAATTCCTCAGGATTTTTTAGAGATTCGTCGTAAATTTCTTTGTAATTTCTATTCATTTTGATTTGCTATTTGATGTCATTTTTCTATTGATTTTATGCAACAGGTTGTATTTAATTTTAAAAAGTCAGTAAAATCAACACTTATAACGCGGCAAAAAGTCTTCAACAAACTGATTTAATTTGATATTAAGCCCCTAACTCTGGAAAAACCTTTGTGGTTTGTCCGTAGTTTAAATTTAAACTAAAAAAAACTAACGAGAGGGAGTTTTTTATGAAAAAACTTAAAATGTTTGCATTAGCAGCAGTGGCTCTATTTGGTCTTACTGGTGCAGCAAACGCAGCAACTGCTATGTTAGCTTCTGACGACTTCGTTGGGATTTCCTTTTGGGTAATCGCAATGGGTATGGCAGCAGCTACAGTATTCTTCTTTATGGAAAGAAATACTGTTGCAGCAGGCTGGAAAACTTCAGTAACAGTAGCTGGTCTTGTAACTGGTGTTGCATTCATTCACTACATGTACATGAGAGATGTATGGGTAATGACTGGAGATTCTCCAACAGTATATAGATATATTGATTGGTTAATCACTGTACCATTACAGATGATCGAGTTTTACTTAATTCTAGCAGCAGTTAAGAAAATCCCAGGAGCAATCTTCTGGAGATTATTAATTGGTTCGCTTGTGATGTTAATTGGTGGATACTTAGGAGAAGCAGGTTACATCAATGCTATGCTTGGTTTCATAGTCGGTATGGCAGGATGGATCTACATCTTATATGAAGTATTCTCTGGTGAAGCTGGAAAAATTGCAGCTAAAACTGGAAACAAGCCATTAGCAACTGCATGGGGTGCTATGAGAATGATCGTAACAATCGGTTGGGCTATTTACCCATTAGGTTACATTTTTGGTTACCTAGTAGGTGGAGTAGACGCTAACTCATTGAACGTGATTTACAACTTAGCAGACTTCATCAACAAAATTGCTTTTGGTCTAGTAATCTGGTCAGCAGCAGTTTCACAAGGTGGAGCACGAGCTAGATAATTAGCTTTTTATATTAAAAAGAGGCGGGTATGCTAAAACATACCTGCCTTTTTTTTTGGTCTAAATTAGAAAATGCTAAATTTCAAAAATTTGCCGCAGTCGCAAATTAGTTTATAAGAATTATTTATTAAATATGGCAAAAATCAAATATATAGAATTCAATGGCACTGAACACGAGGCTGATGTTGCTAATGGCCTTAGTGTAATGGAGGGGGCTATACAAAATGATATCCCAGGCATAGATGCAGATTGTGGAGGTGGAATGTCATGTGCAACTTGTCATGTATATATTAATGATGATGAATGGTTCAAAAAATTGCCTGAGAAAGAAATGGGTGAAGACGATATGTTAGATCAAGCCTTTGAACCTAAATCTAACAGCAGATTAAGTTGTCAATTAATCGTTTCAGACGATTTAGATGGTTTAACTGTACATATGCCGGAGAAACAAGTTTAATGATTAAAACAGATGTAGTCATTATTGGAGCAGGACCCACAGGTTTATTCTGCGCACACCAATTAGGTATCATAGGATTGAAATGTGAAATTGTAGACAATTTAGATAAAATTGGAGGACAATGTATTGAGCTTTATCCAGACAAACCAATTTATGATATTCCTGCAATTCCTAAATGCACAGGAGAAGAACTTACAAATAATTTAATTGAACAAATTAAACCATTTAATTTTAATTTTCACTTAAGTGACAAAGTTCAAGAATTAAAGAATGAAAACGATAAATGGTTTGTTAAAACGTTAAATGGTAAAGAATTTGAAACACCTAATATTGTTATAGCAGGTGGAGTAGGTTCTTTTGAACCAAGAAAATTCCCAACTAAAAGTGCTGAAAAGTATGATGGAAAATCAGTTTTATATTCAATAAAAGACAAAACTATTTTTAAAGATAAATCAGTAATTATTTTTGGAGGTGGAGATAGCGCTCTTGATTGGGCTATAGAATTATCTAATTCATCAAAAGTAACACTTGTTCACAGAAGAGATGAGTTTAGAGGAGCTCCCGCAAGTGTTCAAAAAATAAAAGAATTAAGTGATAACAAAACTATTGATTTAATTACTAAATATTCAATTAAAGATGTTAAAGGAAATGGCTCATTAGAAAGTGTCGAAATCAAAAGTGAGTCAGGTGAAAGTAAAGTTATAAAAGCTGATTATGTCTTAGGTTTTTTTGGATTAATAATGCAATTAGGACCAATCGCGGAGTGGGGTTTAAATTTAGATAAAAAAACAATTCCCGTAAATACTGAGAATTTTGAAACAAATAAAAAAGGAATATTTGCAATTGGGGATATCTGCACTTATCCAGGCAAATTAAAGTTAATACTTTCAGGTTTTCATGAAGGAGCTTTAGCTGCAAGAGGCTGCTTTAAATATGCAAGACCTGATGAGAAATATAGATTTGAATTTACAACTGCATCCAGCACTATCAAAGATAGATTGGGTGTTAAAGAATGATTGAACTCTTTACTGCTGATACTCCTAATGGGTGGAAAATTAGCATAATGCTCGAGGAAATTGATTTTAAATACAAACTAACAAAAGTTAATTTGAGTGGAGATCAATTTAAACCAGAATTTAAAAAAATAAGTCCCTTTAATAAAATACCTGTAATTAAAGATCACAAAAACAATAAGACCGTATTCGAGTCTGGAGTTATACTTATGTATTTAGGTGAGAAAAGCAAGAAACTCTATCCTGAAGCAGACAGGCTAGAGATAAATCAGTGGTTGATGGCTCAAATGGCTATTGTAGGTCCAATGATAGGCCAACATCATCAGTTTCATTATTATCATCAAGGAAAAAGTGAGTGGGGTGAGGAAAGATACTTCAAAATCACAAGAAAGATTTATGAAGATCTTGAAGCTAGATTGGCTCAAAGTAAATTTTTAGCAAATGATAAATACTCTATTGCTGATATTGCTACATGGTCATGGATTGCAAGACATAAAAGACACGATATTGGATTAAATAATTTTAAAAATCTATCTAGGTGGTTTGTTGAAATTGCTGAACGTCCAGCCGTAGTAAAAGGGTTTAAAGCACTAAATAAAGATGCTGAAATAGATTTTCCTTAATCGTCAGCGTAAACTTTTTCGTCTTTCTCGTGTTTTTCTTGAGCTGCAATGCAAAGAGTTGCAACTGGTCTTGCCATTAATCTTTTTAAACCAATAGGTTCACCAGTTTCTTCACAAAAACCATATGTTCCATCCTGAATTTTCTTTAATGCACCATCTATTTTAGAAATTAATTTGATTTGTCTATTAATAGCTCTCATCTCTACATTCTTTTCAGTGTATGAACTCGCTTGATCAACTATGTCAGCTGATGCACTATTATCATCCATGGATGCTTGAAAAATCGCCTCATTATTAGATCTCTTTAAATCTTTTTTCCACTCCATTAATTTCATCTTAAAATACGCTAGATGTTTAGCGCACATGTATTTCTCTTTTTCTTTTGGAGTATAAGTTTTTGAAATTCTTACCATACTTAGCTATTTTGAGTTGGTGAATATATTCATGAATAAATGAGTGTCAAGAACGGTTTATTCATATAGATTGATGAAAATGGCCTTAAACAAAAGAAATATAAATAATATTTTTTATATTTTTGTAACGACTCACTTAATTCTATGGACAGTTGTTCCAACTATCACAAACCAAAATTTACCTTTGGATACAATTGAAGCTTTGGCTTGGGGTAGTAATTTAGATTGGGGATTTAATAAACATCCTCCATTAAGTGCGTTTTTTTCAGAAGTTTTTTTTCAAATATTTGGACCACAAGATTGGGCTTATTATTTTTTAAGTCAAATTTTTGTAGTGATATCTTTTTTCATTATTTTTAAATTATCAAAGGAAATTCTTAATGATGGCACTTTGAGTTTGTTATCAGTTTTTCTTATAGAAGGGATATACTTCTATAATTTCACAACTCCAGAGTTTAATGTAAATGTTTGCCAATTACCTTTTTGGTGTTTAACCGTTTATTACACTTGGAAAATATATATTAGTAAAAAAATTGAGCTTCATGATTGTATCTTATTAGGAGCTGCAGCAGCGTTTGGAATTCTATCTAAGTATCTATTTATTTATTTATTAGTCGCAATAGATTTATTGTTTGCATATTTAATATTTTTTAAAAAATCAAAAAAGTTTGATTTTAAGTATTTAGTTTCTTTAGAAGTATTTTTTGTAATTTTAATTCCGCATATAATTTGGTTATTCAATAATGATTTTATTACAATTAAATATGGTTTTGCTCGTGCAGGTTTGGATGAAGGACAGATAATAAATCATCTTAAATATCCATTGATATTCACATTTAAACAAATTGGTATTTTAATACCATTTTTAATTTTAGTCTGGCTACTCATAAAAAAAATTCCTAAAAAATTAAATTTAAAAGATGAAAAACTTTTATTTTTAATATTTATTAATTTAGTCCCAATTATTCTGGTTTTTATGACAGCGCTAATAACTGGATCAAAAATTAGAACTATGTGGATGACCCCTTTTTACTTATTTTTTGGAACTTTGATAATTTACCTTTTGAAAGATCAAATAAATATTAAGAAACTAAATTCCTTTTTAATAGTATTTATATTTTTATTTTTATTATCTCCAATTTTGTATGGTTATGTCTCCATTTCTAAGACTGATAAAAGAACTGATTATCCTGGAAAAGATATAGCGATAAAAGTTCAAATGGCATGGCATGAGCAACATGATGAACCTATTAAATATGTGCTTGGTGATGAATGGGCAGCTGGAAATTTATCATATCACATTAATTCAAGGCCTATTTGGAAAGGTTTTGTTACAAAGCAAAAATTGAATTCATTTGATAAATATATGTGTATTGATAAGATTTGTGTTGGGTCTTAGATATGAAATTCAATAAAAACATACTTTTCATCGTCTTTATTGTTGTAATAATAGAGCTGTCTGGACATGGAATTGTAGCCTCATTACTGAGGTTGCTTGCAAGTTAAATAAATGAAAATTACTATTTTAACACCAGTTTACAATGACTGGAAATCAGCTTCAAAATTAATTGAAGAAATAAATACAATTGTAAAAGACTTAGATACAGAATTTTCTCTTGTCATTGTCAATGATGCATCAACTGAGGAAAAACCTACCACTATTTCCAGTACAGAAAATTTATCATCGATAGAAATTTTAAATATTAAAAACAATCAAGGACATGGAAGATGTATTGCAACAGGACTTAAACATATATTTCAAAATAAAGAATTTGATTATGTAATTCCTATGGATTCTGATGGTGAAGATAGACCTGAAGAAATCAAAAGTTTTCTAGAATACATAAAATATGACGAAGGAAAACCAATTGTTGGAGAAAGAGTAAAAAGATCTGAAAATTTCATTTTTAAAACTTGTTACCATTTACATAAAATTATAACTTATGTATTTACTGGTCATTCGATAAAATTTGGAAATTATACGTGTCTTCCAAAGTCAACTGTTGAGAAATTAATAAACGATAAATCTACTTGGTGCAGCTTTTCTGGAGCATTGGCAAAATTAGAAAAGGACAGATCTTCCTCTCCATCTATAAGAGGGACAAGATATTTTGGTCCTTCAAAAATGAGTTTTAAAAATTTAATTAAGCATTCTTTAGCAATCATGGCTGTTTTTAAATCAACAGTTATCATCCGATCAATTTTATTTTATGCTATTTATTTAATCTTAATGGCTGATTACATAAGTTTTGTTACAGCTATCCCATTAGCTTTAGTTGTTACTTTTGGTATTTCAGTTGTAATGATTGGAAGACGGGAAAATTTAGAGGAATTAAACAATTCTCTTAGTAATATTGAAAGTATTGATGTTATAAAATAATTTTTCAAGCCCTAATCGTCGGCAAACAATAAAAGTCTGCTGTATCTATTTTTGAGTTATAATCTCTTTTCATACTCCAGGACTTTCTAACACCAGCACTTGCGAGACTTAATGTCGATCTTCCATACCTATAGTTTGTATTATCAATTGATCTCATAAGTCTATTAATTCTCTCATCTTTTGCAGATGAAAATAAGTTTTCATTATTTTCAGCATCTGTTAATCCAGTTAGCATCACTCCTGCTTTTTGATAACGGTGTCCTTTTCTAAAGATTACTTTTAAGACAGATAAAGCATTTTTTACGATCTCTATACTATTGTTAGTTGCTATAGGAAAATCAACAGTTCTGGAGTTTGAATAAAAACCAAATTGTTTTTGAAAAGGACTTGTTCTAACAAATACCATAACAGCTTTTGCAACAAGGTTTTCAGATCTTATCTTTTCTGATGCATTTAAACAATAACTAGCAACAGCTTCTTCAAGTTCTTGGAATTTTTCTATTCTTTTTCCAAATGATCTTGATACTACACAGCTTTTTCTTTTTGATGCAGTTTTTTCCAAATCAATACAAGGTACACCTCTAAGTTCCATTGCTGTTCTTGAACTTAGAACATTTGAGGATTTTTTAATCCAGGTGTTTGATTTATTTTTTAATTGTTTAGCATTATAAATTCCATTTTTTTGATAAAACTTTGTCATCTGTCTTCCAACACCCCAAACATCGTTAATATCAATTTTTTCAAGAATAGGATCGAGATTTTCTATTCCAATTAAACTTGTAACACCTGATTGTTTTTTCTTAGCTATATGATTTGCAACTTTGCTTAAAGTTTTAGTTTTAGCTATTCCTATACTGGTTGGAATACCAGTCCACTTTAAAACTGTTTCTCTAATTTCTCTTCCAACTTGCTCTACTTCATTGTCAGAAAAATTTGATAAATCCATAAATGCTTCATCAATTGAATAAACTTCAATATCAGAGTTAAATCTTTTTAAAGTTCTCATTACTCTTCTAGATAAATCTCCATACAAAGAATAATTTGATGAGAATACTTGTACATCATTTTTGATAATAATATCTTTTGCTTTAAAGTAAGGTTCACCCATTTTAATCCCTAAGGCTTTTGCTTCAGTGGATCGTGAAACTATACAGCCATCATTATTAGATAAAACTACAACAGGTTTTTTCCTTATTTTTGGATTAAATAGTCTTTCACAAGAAACATAGAAAGAATTACAGTCAACTAGTGCTAATTTTTTAGTGTACTGAATGTATGACATAGGTGACTACTCCCCAAATAAAAATATCTTGTTCTTCATTAATTAAAATTCGATCAGAAAATTCTTTAGATCCTGACGTTAAAAATTGTTTATCTTTTTCTTTAACTAAAGTTTTAACAACGAGTTCATCGTGAACATTTGCTATGACAGTTGAAAAATTTTTTGGAGTTAAGCTTTTGTCTACAACTAATAAATCACCATCATTTATTCCAACATCCACCATTGATTTTCCTTGAACTCTTATGATGAAAGTTGCTGGAACATTTTTGATTAGATGTACGTTTAAATCTATATCTTCTTCTATGTAGTCAGTTGCAGGGGAAGGAAAACCAGCTCCTGCTTTATGTAAATAATAAGGTATTGTTAGCTTCATAAGTGTTCTTGTTTTGTTCTTATTAGTACATGAGTTATACAATAGTGTCAATTAGGTTGTATTTTGAGTCTGTAAGTGAATCAAAAGTGAATCAAAACGAGAACATCGAAACAAGATTTAGTATGACTGTGGATAACTTTAACAAGTTATAGTTTATGAAAATATGAGTTAAAAGTTTAAATACAAAAAATTATCAAAAAATTTAAAGGATAAAAAATGAAAAAACTAACATGTCATTGTGGTGCGGTTGAAGCAGAGGTTAATGTTCCAGATAAATTTGAAAAAGTTTTAAGATGCAATTGTTCTGTATGTAAAAGAAAGGGCTATGTTATGTCTCCGATTGGAGAAAATGATATGAAGATTACTAAAGGAGAAGAAAAGTTAACTTTATATCAATTTTATACTAACACAGCTAAACATTATTTTTGCTCTATCTGTGGAATTTTTACACATACAAGACCAAGAAGTAATCCAAAATTACATATGATAAATATTGCATGCGTTGAGGGAGTTGATCCTTTCGAATATAAAGATGTTTTAATTAATGACGGTAACAATCATCCGCTTGACAAAAAATAAAATTAAATGAATTTAGTTGAGGATTGTTTAAATAAAGTAAAAAAAGATTGTTATAAGTTTATTAAAACACAAGAAACATCTTCCGATAAATTTAAAAACAAAGACAAGATGTTAAAACATTATCTTGTCCCAATGAGTTTCTGGATTGCAAAAAAAACAAATTTTAAGAAACCTTATATTGTTGGTTTAACAGGAGGACAGGGAACTGGAAAAACTACTATAAGTTCTATCTTAATGATAATTTTAAAAAAATATTTCAAGTTAAGTGTTTTCAAAATATCAATTGACGATATTTACAAAACCAAGAAAGACAGAATAAAATTATCCAAGAAAATTCATCCATTATTATTAACAAGAGGTGTTCCAGGAACTCATGATATAAGTTATATGTCTAGTTTTATTAAAAAAGCAAATTCTGGAAAATTTAGATCAATTATATTACCCAAGTTCGATAAGGCAATTGATGACAGACTTTCAAAAAAAAATTGGTACAAAGTAAATGGAAGACCAGATGTAATCATTTTTGAAGGTTGGTGTGTTGGAGCAAGACCTGAAAGATTAAAAACATTAAAAAAAAGTGTTAATATGATGGAAAAAAATGATGATAATAAATTAATCTGGAGAAAACACGTTAATGACCAGCTAAAAAAAGGATATAAAAAACTTTATAGTAAGCTCGATTGTTTATTATTTTTAAGGGCAGAAAATTTTAGTTTATTACAAAAGTGGAGAGTTATTCAGGAAAAAAAACTTAAATTAAAAAATAAGAATAAAAAAACAAAACAAAAAATTATGACAAAAAAGGAAGTTTTAAACTTTATGCAAACTTACCAGAGAATTACACAGAATATGTTTAAATATGCGCCAAAATACGCATCTATAGTCATTAAATTAAATTCTAATCATCAAATTAATTCTGTAAAGTACAATTAATGAAAAAAATAATAATAATAATTTTTAGTTTTTTTTGGTTAACAGCTCAATCGCTAGCTGTCACATTATATGAAGCACTAAACGAAACTTATAACAATAATAAACAATTAAATGCTGAGAGAGAAAATATAAAAGCATCAGAGGAAGATCTAAATATTTCTAAAGCGGATTATATGCCTTCCTTGAGTTTAAGTGGGTCTAAGAGCATTGAAGAAACAAATAAACTTACAAATCAGACTGGTGGTGATGCAACAATTAGCGATTCTGATCCATTCACAACATCCATAAAATTAGAACAAACCTTATTGGATTTTGGAAGAGACCTTAATTATGAAAAAAATTTAATAGGTTTAGAACTTTCAAAAGCAAAATTATTTAAAAAAGAACAGGATGTTCTCTACAGTGCCATAGAAGCTTTTACATCTGTAATTTTATCAAGAGAAAAAGTTTCGATTAATAGACAAAATTTAAATTTACTTATTAAACAGCTTGAAAATGATAAAGTTAGATTAGATAGAGGGCAAATAAAAACTGCAGATTTATCACAAACTGAATCTTCTCTTGCAGGAGCAAGTGCTCAGCTAACTCAAGCAAGAAGCGAATTAATGATTAATAAATTAAATTACGAAAATATTATTGGTAAACTTTTAAATACCAATGAATTAAAAAAGACAAATAGAGCAATTGTAAGTATTCCAAGCGAACTTAGCTCAGCAATCAATTTAGCAAGAGAGAACAATCCAGATATAATGATTGCTAAAATAGAATTAAATCAATCTGAAATGGATATTGCTATCGCAGAGAGTGACTTAAAACCAACCGCATCTTTATCTTTAGAAAGATCTTATGCTGAGGATTTTAGTTCAACTTATGATCAAAGAGAAAAAGATACTCTTAAAGCAACAATAAGCTGGCCATTTTATTCAGGTGGAAGTAAACGTGCAAAAATAAACAAGAATACAAATCTAAAAACTAGAAAAATTTTATTATTTGAGGATGCGGTAAAAACAACTGAAAAAAATGTTGGAAGTGCTTGGTCAAATCTTGAAGCATCTAAAAGTTTTTTAAATTCTGTACGATCTCAAGTTAGAGCAGCAAAAATTGCTAACGAAGGAATAGCTGCAGAGTATGAAAGAGGTTCAAGAACAACGCTAGATGTTATTCAATCAAACTCTTTGTTATTGGCTGCAAAAATTTCCTTAGCAGAATCTGAGCGAAATAATCTAATAGCTCAATACAATGTTCTAAAAGCTATTGGTTTATTGAATAGCGAATACCTAAAACTCAAGTAATTTAACGATTTTAAGCTATTTCAAGAAATATATTGCCAATGAGAACAAAATGTGTACATTTAAATCTATGATTCGAGTGTTAAAAAAAGCAAAAAAAGAGGCAAAAAATGACTAAAAATAACCTAAAAGTGGTGAAAACCGCAAAAGATAAAGAATTGGAAAACAAAGAGAAAAATAAAGCATTAGACGCAGCAATCAGCCAAATTACAGATAGCTTCGGAAAAGGCTCAGTAATGAAACTTGGTGAGCAAAAAGCCATGGATGTTGAGTCTATCTCAACTGGATCTCTAAGCTTAGATCTTGCTTTAGGAATTGGTGGATTACCAAAAGGAAGAATTATTGAAATTTATGGGCCAGAGTCTTCAGGAAAAACTACTTTAGCATTACAAGTAGTTGCAGAAGCACAGAAGGCAGGTGGAATTTGTGGTTTCGTTGATGCAGAACATGCTTTAGATCCAGTGTATGCAAAGAAATTAGGTGTAAATACTGAAGAGTTACTAATTTCTCAACCAGACACAGGTGAACAAGCTTTAGAAATTACTGATACACTAATTAAATCCGGCTCAATGTCGGTTCTTGTTGTGGACTCAGTTGCAGCATTAACACCAAGGGCTGAAATTGAAGGTGATATGGGTGATACTCATGTTGGTTTGCAAGCTAGACTGATGTCTCAAGCATTGAGAAAATTAACAGGCTCAATTTCACGAACTAATACAATGGTTATATTTATCAACCAAATTAGAATGAAAATCGGTGTTATGTTTGGAAGTCCAGAAACAACATCAGGTGGAAACTCTTTAAAATTCTACTCATCAGTTAGAATGGACATTAGAAGAATTGGAGCAATCAAAGATAAAGATAATATTATCGGTAACACAACAAGAGTTAAAGTTGTAAAAAATAAAGTTGCTCCACCATTTAAAGTCGTTGAGTTTGACTTAATGTATGGAAAAGGAATTAGTAAAGTAGGGGAACTAATAGACCTAGGTGCCAAAGCAGATATCGTAGAAAAATCTGGAGCTTGGTACGCTTACAAGGGTGAAAAAATTGGTCAAGGTAGAGAAAATGCTAAACTTTACCTTGAACAAAATCCTAAAGCCGCTGCTGAAATTGAAATGGCAATCAGAGAAAAGGCTGGTGTGATCTCAAAGAAAATTGAAGGAAATCCACTAAGCGAAGAAAAAGTAGAGGCTCAAAAAACAGAAGAAGAAGTTCCTACTAAAAAAAATTAGCAGATAACTTTTAGTTATTAAAAAGGCGCTCGAATGGGCGCCTTTTTTCCCTTCAGAGGTGTAGACATCAATAGAAAAAGCTGTATTTTAAGAAAAATATGGCAAAAACATTAAACGAGATTAGATCAACTTTTTTAGATTATTTTGAAAAAAATGACCACAAGATAGTTGAGTCTAGCAATCTGGTTCCAAATAATGATCCAACATTAATGTTTGCAAATTCAGGCATGGTCCAGTTTAAAAATGTTTTTACCGGATTAGAAAAAAGGGATTATCAAAGAGCTACAACTTCTCAAAAATGTGTAAGAGCAGGAGGTAAACATAACGATCTTGAAAACGTTGGCTACACTCCAAGACACCATACATTTTTTGAAATGCTTGGAAATTTTTCTTTTGGAGATTACTTCAAGGAAAGGGGAATTGAACTTGCTTGGAATTTAATTACTAAGGATTTTGGATTAAATAAAGATAGATTATATGTAACGGTATTTCATGAAGACGATGAAGCCTTCAATTTTTGGAAGAAAATAGCGGGTTTTACCGACGATAGAATTATTAGGATAGCAACTTCAGATAACTTTTGGTCAATGGGCGAAACGGGCCCTTGCGGACCTTGTTCAGAGATATTTTATGATCATGGAGATCATTTAAAAGGTGGTTTACCCGGAACTAAAGATGAGGATGGCGATAGATATATTGAAATATGGAATTTAGTCTTCATGCAATTTGAGCAAGTTTCAAAAGATAAAAGAATTAATCTTCCAAAACCTTCTGTAGATACTGGAATGGGTTTAGAGAGAATTGCAGCATTACTTCAGGGCACACATGATAATTACGAAACAGATCATTTTAAAAAATTAATTGGTTCGATTTCTGAATTTACAAAAGTACAACAAGATGAAAATAATTTATCAAGTTTTAGAGTAATTGCAGATCATCTAAGAGCTAGCTCATTTCTTCTTGCAGAAGGAGTATTACCTTCAAATGAAGGTAGAGGTTATGTTCTTAGAAGAATAATGAGAAGAGGAATGAGACATTCTCATTTGCTAGGTTCTAAAGAACCAGTCTTCAATAAAATCTTTGATACATTGAAAGATGAAATGAAAGGAAATTATCCTGAATTAGAAAGATCAGAGACTTTGATTAAAGAAACATTAAAAATGGAAGAAGAAAAATTTTTAGTATTACTTGATAGAGGAATTAAAATTTTGAATGATGAAATTTCGAAAATAAAAAAAGTTTTACCAGGTGATGTAGCGTTTAAATTATATGATACTTATGGTTTCCCTTTAGACTTAACAGAAGATATTTTAAAAAATAAATCTTTGACCGTTGATCAAAATAAATTTGATGAATTAATGAAAAAGAGCAAAGAGCTTGCAAAACAAAACTGGAAAGGTTCTGGAGACGCCTCTGAAGAAGAAATCTGGTTTGGTATAAAAGATAAAATAGGACCTACAGAGTTTCTTGGTTATGAGTTTAACCAATCAGAAGGAGTAGTGTTATCAATAATTAAAAATAATAAAGAAGCACAAAATATTTCAAATGGTGAGGAAGGGATAATTATTACTAATCAAACCCCTTTTTATGGAGAGTCTGGTGGACAAGTTGGAGATCAAGGAACAATAGTATCTGGTAATTCAGTATTTGAGGTTACAGATACTCAAAAAAAACTTGGAGATTTGTTTATACATCATGGAATTCTAAAATCTGGTGAGATTAAGATTAAAGACGTTGTAGAAATGAAAATAGATATTGAAAGACGTAACAATCTTAAGGCATATCATTCTGCAACTCATTTATTACATGAGTCTTTGAGAAGAACATTGGGAAAACACGTTATGCAAAAAGGATCTTTAGTTGCGCCTGATAGACTAAGATTTGATTTTAGTCATATGAAACCAATTACAGAGGATGAATTAACAATTATCGATAAATTAGTTAATGAATACGTACAAAACAAAACTGATGTAACTACAAGAATTATGACACCAAAAGCTGCCATTGAAAAAGGTGCTTTAGCTTTTTTTGGTGAAAAATATGGAGAAGAAGTGAGAGTAGTTTCTATGGGCGCGGAAAACAGCTCTTACTTTTCAACAGAATTATGTGGTGGAACACATGTAAAAAATACAGGTGATATTGGAAAATTTAAAACTGTTAGCCAATCCTCAATAGCCGCTGGAGTTAGAAGGGTTGAAGCTTTAAGGGACAAACAACTCGAAATATTCTTAAAAAATAAGGAAAAAATGTCAAACTTTTCTGCACAAAAGGATGAAGACAATATTAAAGAGGTGTCTGCTCAAATTATTAAATTAGGCGGAAAACCAAATCTAGAAAATAAAGATACGAAAGGATTAATTAAAGACCTTAATAAACAATTAGAACAATTAAATGTTCAATCAGTTTTAGCTGATAAAACAAAAAACATAATTAAAGATGAAAATATAAATGGCACTCAAGTTAGATTACAAAAAGTTCAGGATTTATCTCCAAAAGACCTAAGAAAACTTGTTGATGCAGGTAAAAAAGAATTGGGTGAAGGAATAGTAGTAGTATTTGCAAATAAGGATGAGAAAGTTGGTCTTGCTGTTGGTGTAACAGAAAATTTAACAAATAAATACGATGCAATTAAATTTGCAAAACTAGGATCTGAAATTATTGGTGGAAAGGGCGGTGGAGGTCGTAAGGACTTTGCACAGGCTGGAGGCCAGGACTCAAATAAAATCGATGAAGCTTTAGAAAAACTAAAAACCTTAATTTAATTTTTGTTTTAAACTTCCATCAATTACATCTAAGAACTGGTTAGTTGTTAAATATTTTGTAGAGGGACCAATAAGTATTGCCAAATCTTTGGTCATTGATCCTGATTCGACCGAATCAACACATACTTCTTCAAGTGTTTTGGCAAATTTAATTAATTCATCATTGCTATCTAACTTTCCTCTGTGCGCCAAACCTCTTGTCCAAGCAAATATAGATGCAATTGGATTGGTTGATGTTTCTTTACCTTGCTGATGCATTCTAAAATGTCGAGTTACAGTTCCATGAGCCGCTTCTGCTTCCATTGTTCTACCATCAGGTGCTAATAAAACACTAGTCATTAAACCCAATGAACCATAACCTTGAGCAACAGTATCTGACTGAACATCGCCATCATAGTTTTTACAAGCCCATATATATTTGCCATGCCACTTCATAGCACAAGCTACCATATCATCGATTAACCTATGTTCATAAACTATGTTATTTTTTTCAAAATCTGATTTAAAATCTTTTTCAAAAATATTTTGAAATATATCTTTAAATCTACCATCATATTTTTTTAGTATTGTATTCTTAGTTGATAAATATACAGGCCATTTTTTTATTAGACCGTAATTGAAACATGACCTTGCAAAGTCCTCAATTGATTTATCTAAATTATACATTGAAAGAGCAATTCCAGGTCCAGGGAAATCAAATACTTCATATTTTTTTTCATCACTTCCATCTTTTGATGTCCACTTAACTTCTAATTTACCCTTTCCTGGAACCAAAAAATCTGTAGCTCTATATTGATCACCGAAAGCATGCCTTCCAATAATTAATGGATCTGTCCAAGATGGGACAAGTTTAGGAATATTTTTACAAATTATTGGCTCTCTAAATACTGTTCCTCCAATAATATTTCTTATTGTTCCATTTGGCGATCTCCACATTTTCTTTAATTTAAATTCTTCAACTCTCGCCTCGTCAGGAGTAATAGTTGCACATTTGATACCTACTCCATTTTTCTTGATTGCATTGGCACAGTAGATGGTAATTTTGTCATCTGTATCATCCCTGCTTTTCATTCCTAGATCGTAATACTCAATGCCTAAATCCAAATAAGGTAGAATTAATTTGTTTTTAATGAATTCCCAAATTACTCTTGTCATTTCATCGCCGTCTAGCTCAACAATGGGATTTTTTACCTTAATTTTGCTCATTTTTTGATGTATCTTAATAATTGAATTTATACTTTTTATATACATATTAATCCAGAATTATCAATTGAACGATTATGATAGATAAAATTTTTCCAAAGATTCATAACGAAGGCTATAAATTTATAGTAATTTTCGTAGTAGCAACGATCATTCTATATTTCATTCATGGTTTTTTAGGTTTCATAGGTTTGGTCTTAAGTATTTGGTGTTATTATTTTTTTAGAGATCCAGAGAGAATTCCAATAAATGACGAGAACTATTTAACAAGTCCTGCTGACGGATTGGTTTTACAAGTTTTAGATACAAACGGACCAAAAGAATTGGGACTTGAAAATAAAAAATTTAAGAAAGTAAGTATATTTATGAATGTATTTGACTGTCATGTGAATAGATCTCCATGTTCAGGAAAAATTGAAGAAATTTTATACAAACCTGGAAAATTTATTAATGCATCTCTTGATAAAGCAAGCGAGGATAACGAAAGAAATTATTATAAAATTAAAAATTCTCACGGAGAAGACATAATTGTAGTTCAAATAGCAGGACTGATTGCACGGAGAATAGTAACAGATACCTCAGTTGAAGAAAACGTTGATCAAGGATCTAGAATAGGAATGATTAGATTTGGAAGTAGAGCAGATTTATATTTTGAAAACTATGAACCTTTAGTAAAAGTTAATCAAAGAGCAGTTGCTGGAGAAACGTTGATAGCCAAAAGATAAATGGAAAATCCAAAAAAGAATATAAGATTAGTATCGAATAAAAATTCAAGAGTTATTTTGCCGAATATTATGACATTGGTTGGCGTATGTATTGGCTTAACTTCAATTAAATTTGCATTCGATGGAAGATTTGAATTATCGGTTATTGCAGTTTTAATTGCTGCAATCATTGATGGTTTAGATGGAAGAATTGCAAGATTAATTAAAGCCACATCAAAAGTTGGAAAAGAATTAGACTCATTAACGGATGTAATTAGTTTTGGAGTTGCTCCAGCATTCATAATGTATTTCTGGGCGCTAGATAATATCGGCAGATTTGGTTGGTTAATATCTTTAATATATGTGGTTTGTGTTGCTTTGAGACTTGCAAGATTTAATGTTTCAACAGGAGGGGAACCTTCATGGAGAGATAATTTTTTTGAGGGTATTCCATCTCCAGCAGGAGGAGTATTAGTATTAATGCCATTAATTTATAGTTTTAGTGAGGTTCAGTTTATAGCTATAAATAAAAATATAGTTGTTCCATCCTTATTCATTATTATTTCTGTACTTTTGATAAGTAAAATTCCCACATATTCTCTAAAAAGAATCGTTGTTCCTAGAAGTACTTCAATATTTCTTCTATTTGGGATAATTTTGTATTTTGGTTTACTGCTAATATATACATTTAATACAATTATAATTTCAGGAATTATTTATTTACTAACGATTCCAGCAAGCTCAATTCATTACCTATTTTTGAAAAAACATAATAAAGAAAAAGATGATATTGTTGATCATCATGAAGATATTTTGTAATGAAAGAAAATGTTATTATTTCTCTAGCAGACTCTAATTATTTTGAACTGCTAAATGAATTAATAGACTCTATTAAACAATTCGATCACAGTGAAAAAGTTGCCATTTGTATTCTTGATGCAGGTTTAACGGAGGAGCAAACTGCCTTTCTAAAAAGCAAAGTAGATGAGATCAAAAAAGCTGAATGGGATATTGAGGTTCCACAATCTAAAGTTAAAGGTAAAGAATGGCTAAAAAGTCAGGTATCAAGAGCATTTCTTCCAAAGTATTTTCCTAACTATAAAAAATATCTATGGATTGATTGTGATGCTTGGGTTCAAGATTGGAATTCAATAGACTTATATTTTAGGGCCTGTGATGATGGAAAATTAGGCATTACCCAGACAATGACACCTGGATATAGAATATTGAGTAACGTTAATTGGTTGTTTGGAAAATTAGCAATTATAAAATCTCAAAATTTTAAACATGCTATTAAATCTAAAATTGATATTAATAAAGCAAGAAAGTTGGCATTTGCTCCGCATATTAATATCGGTGTTTTCTCATTAGAAAAAGACTCTAACTGTTGGAATGTTTGGCAAAAAAATTTAAAAACTACCCTTAGTCATGGCCAAATATTTGGTTCAGAGCAATTAGCAATAAATATATGCGTATATATTGATAATGTAGATGTTGAATTTCTTCCTCATAATTGCAACTGGTTAGCGAGCAACTTACTTCCAAAGTTTGATGAAAAGAATAAAATCTTCGTGGAACCCTTTTTGCCAAATCATAAAATTGGAATTATACATTTAGCTAGTGGGATTAAAGTAAATGATAAAGATATGAGAAACGAAAAAAATCTAGAGATAGAATTAAATACTTTGGATAATAATAAAATCTCAAAATCTTTAAGGTTCAAAACTAATTGAAAAAAAATAAAATCTCAAAAAATTGGATTAATAAGCAGAGAAGAGATATCTATGTCAGACAATCAAAAGTTGAAGGATATAGATCAAGAGCCATTTATAAATTAAAAGAAATTAATGAAAAATTTAAATTTTTAAAAAATAATATATCAGTAATAGATCTTGGAGCTGCTCCTGGAAGTTGGTCTCAATATATATCAAGTAATTTAAAATGTAATAAGCATTTAGCAATAGATTTAAAAGAAATAGAAGAAATAAAGAATGTAAAAATTTTAAAAGGAGATTTTACGGATACTGAACAACAAAATAAAATTAATAATTATTTTGGTGGAAAAATTGACCTAATTATTTCAGATATGGCAGTCAATACTACGGGAAACAAAAACCTAGACTCTATGGTAACTGGAGAATTAGTTTTAGAAGCTTTGGATTTCGCTACAAAAATGATGAAGCCAAATGGCTATTTTGTCTCAAAATTATTTATGGGAACTTCATTTAATGAGATAATTGCATTTTCAAAAAAAAATTTTGTAAAATTTAATGTCTATAAGCCTCCAGCAAGTAGAAAAGACTCTAAAGAAAGTTTCTTAATCTGCAAAAATTTAAGATAGATACTTTCATTTTTTTAAGAATCGTTTATATAAGGACATGGATCCTATCAAAGAAGCGCTCACTTTCGATGATGTAACCTTAGCACCAAATTATTCTGAAATTTTACCTTCAGAAGTAAAGACAGAAGTTAAATTATCAAAACACTTAAATATTTCTATACCCCTTCTAACTTCAGCAATGGATACTGTAACAGAGTCTAACATGGCTATTTCAATCGGTAAAAAGGGTGGAATAGGTGTTATACATAGAAATTTATCAATAAATGATCAGATAAAAGAAATAAGAAAAGTAAAAGCAAAAAAAATGTTAGTTGGTGCAGCTGTTGGTGCAAGTTTAAACGAACACATAAGAGCTCAAAAGATTTTAAAACAAAATATCGATTTAATTGTTGTTGATACAGCTCATGGCCACACAAAAAAAGTGGCCGAAATAATAAAAAAAATTAAAAAAATTAAACCAACCAAAACAGCTTTATGTGCAGGTAATATTGCTACAGCAGAAGCAGCTAAATTTCTGATTAAGCAAGGAGTAGATATTATAAAAGTTGGAATTGGACCAGGATCAATATGCACTACGAGATTAGTTGCAGGGATAGGAGTTCCACAGTTAAGTGCAATTTTAGATGTAAAAAAAGGTATGGGCAAAAGTAAAATAACATTAATAGCTGATGGAGGTATCAAATTTTCTGGGGATATTGCAAAAGCACTTGCAGCAGGAGCAGATGCGGTGATGATTGGATCATTATTTGCAGGAACAGATCAGGCTCCAGGTAAAATTATAAAAAGAGGTGGTAAATTATATAAAAGTTTTAGGGGCATGGGATCTATTGGAGCAATGAATAAAGGATCCGCAGATAGATATTTTCAATCAAAACAAAAAGATACTTCAAAATATGTAGCAGAAGGTGTTGAAGGTTTTGTTAAATACAAAGGCACAGTCGAAAAAATAATCTATCAACTAGTAGGGGGTTTAAAATCATCAATGGGATACTTAGGTGCAAAAAAAATTAAAGATCTTAGAAAAAAACCAAAATTTGTCAAAATTACTAAAGCAGGTTTTTATGAAAGTATGGTACATAACATAGACGAAATAAAAAGATGATAAAAAAAATTACCTTAGCAATAATTTTACTTTTTACTTTAATTTTTAATGTTAACGCGGAGAAAGTTAATTTTTTTGATGAAGCAAAAAGTCTTTATGAAAATGAAAAATATGAAGATTCAAAATTTTTATTTCAAAGAAATATTGTATACAATCCCAAAGACTCAAAGTCATATCTATATTTAGCAAAAATATTTAAAAATGAAGAAAACAAAACAGAACTGGAAAAAAATATAAATACAGTCTTACTACTCGAGCCAAACAACGAAGAGGCAATGTATCTATTAATAGATATTGAGTTAGAAAGATCTAATTTTTCTAAAGCAGAGGAACTTAGAGAAGATTTTAAGAAAATATGCTCGAACCTTTGTGATAAAATCGCATCTATTAACAAACGCTTAAAAGAGTTTGAAAAAAAAGATGCGTCTTGAAAATAATCTAGATAAAATTTTAATAATCGATTTTGGCTCTCAGTTTACACAATTAATTGCAAGAAAAGTAAGAGAATTAAATGTTTTTTGTGAAATTATAAGTCACAACAAACTTAATAACTACAAAAATGAAAAAAATGTGAAAGGCATCATTTTATCAGGTGGTCCCTTAAATGTTTATCAAAATAAAAAAGTTAAATTCAATAGAAGTATATTAAGTTTAAATATTCCAATTTTAGGTATTTGTTTTGGCCACCAGATAATCTCTAAAGAATTAGGAGGTAAAGTAAAACGAGCAAAATCAAGAGAATTTGGGTTAGCAAAAGTTACAAAATTAAAAAAAAGCGCTTTAACCGAAAATTTCTTTTCAAAAAAATCCACCAATGTATGGATGAGCCATGGAGATGAGGTAATCAAATTACCTAAAGGTTTTAAAGTTATAGCAAAATCCTCAAATTCGAAATTATGTATGATAGAAAATGTAAAAAAAAAAATATATGGCATACAGTTTCATCCAGAAGTTTCCCATACAGTTAAAGGCAAAGTAATATTAAAAAACTTTGTAATTAAAATTTGTAAAATTAAAAAAAATTGGACATCAAAAAATCAAAAATCCAAACTTATGCAACAAATTAAAGAACAAGTTGGAAATTCTAAAGTAATTTGTGCATTATCTGGTGGTGTAGATAGCAGTGTAGTAGCAAAATTAATTAGTAATGCGATTGGAAAAAACCTAACTTGTATATTCGTTAATACTGGTCTGCTCAGAAAAAACGAAGAAAAACAAGTAGTAAATACTTTTAGAAAAAAATTTAAATTGAATTTAATTTATGTAAATGCCGAACAATTATTTATAAGCAAATTAAAAAATGTAACAGATCCAGAAAAAAAAAGAAAAATTATTGGAAATTTATTTATCAAACTTTTTGAAAAATACGCAAAAAAAATAAAAAATGTAAAATTTTTAGCTCAAGGAACTCTATACCCTGATTTAATTGAAAGTAAATCTGTAACAGGAAGTCAAACGTCAAAAATTAAGTCTCATCATAATGTAGGTGGTCTGCCGAAAAGGATGAAATTAAAATTGGTTGAGCCATTGAAGTATTTATTTAAAGATGAAGTTAGAATGTTAGGTCTAGAATTAAATTTAAGTAAAGAAATTATTTCTAGACATCCTTTTCCTGGTCCTGGTTTAGCAATTAGAATGCCAGGCATAATTACTAAAGAAAAAATAAAAATTTTAAAAGAAGCAGATAATTATTTTGTAAATGCATTAAGAGAACACAATCTATATCATAAGATATGGCAGGCTTATGCTGCATTACTGCCTGTTAAAACTGTTGGTGTCATGGGAGACAATAGAACCTATGAATATTTATGTTTGCTTAGAGCAATAACATCTGAAGATGGGATGACAGCGGATTATTTTCAATTTAATAAATTATTTATGCAAATGGTATCGAATAAAATAGTTAATAATATTCGAGGTATAAATAGAGTAGTTTATGATGTGACTTCTAAACCACCAAGTACTATTGAACTAGAATAGAAATAAATTATAATTTTACTATGAAATATTTGCACACAATGATCAGAATTTCTAATATTCAGGAATCGTTAAAATTTTTTTGTGATGGACTGGGTTTAAAAGAGACAAAAAGAATGGAAAATGAAAATGGCAGATATACATTAATTTTTTTAGCTGCACCAAACGACAATAATGCAGAAATTGAACTAACTTATAATTGGGACGGTGACAATTTAGGAGAGGGCTCTAGAAATTTTGGTCACTTAGCTTATAGAGTTAACAATATATACGAAATATGTCAAAGACTAATGGATATGGGTTATACAATTAATAGACCACCTAGAGATGGTCATATGGCATTTGTGAAATCACCAGATAAAATATCAATAGAAATACTTCAGGAAGGAAATCTTCCTCCTAAAGAGCCCTGGTCATCAATGGAAAATACTGGAACTTGGTAATATTAGAAATACTTTATATATTTTTCATTAATATTTAAAATTTCTAAATCGACTAGCCCACCTATTACTAATTGAATAGCAACCAATAATATAAAGCCTAAACCTATATAAGCTATCCATAAATGTTTTTGTATATAATTTGCTAAATAAGTAGCTAAGGCTCCAGTAAGAACTACTGATAATACCAAGCCAAAAATCATAAAACCAAAATTACCTTTGGCTGCTCCCACAACTCCAATAACGTTATCAAAACTAATTGTAATATCTGCAAATAAAACCTTGTAAATACTTTTGATAAATGAAGGCTCCATAGATTTCTTTTTAGGAGACTTTATTTTTTGAATTTCAAATAAATCTTTTCTTAAGTCGTTAACAATCCAAATTAAAAGTAGTCCACCAAGAATTTTAATGAAGTAAAACTTAAATAAATATGTTGCAAATATTGCAAATATAACTTTGAAAACTAACGCACCAACTACGCCCCAAAATATTATCTTTTTTCTATTTTTTGGAACAAAATTAGCAGCAATCAATCCTATTATTATTGCATTATCCGCAGCTAGAATAATGTCTATAAATATAATTTGCAGTAAAATGAGTGATTGTTCTATCAAGATGCTATTATAATAGTAATTATTTATTATATTTCAATAAAACATCAAAAATTTTTATTGATTTAAGTTTTAATACATAATGAGATATGTTTTTTAGAAATATGGAGGATTTATGAAACTTTTCAAAATTTTGCTCTCTGTTTTATTTTCTGTCCTTTTATCTGCTAATGCTTTTGCTGCAGAAAAATGGGATATGGCACTTGCATATGGTGCAAGCAATTTCCATTCTGCTAATGCAGCTGAATTTGCTAAAAATGTTTCAGAAAAAAGTGGGGGAAAATTAACAATAGTAACTCACCCAGGTGGATCACTATTTAAAGGTGGAGAAATATTTAGAGCTGTTAGAACTGGACAAGCTCAAATTGGTGAGAGATTTATGTCGGCTCTAGGTAAAGAGGATCCGTTATTAGAGATTGACTCGCAACCATTTCTTGCGACATCTTATGATGATGCTATGAAACTGTATCAAGCATCAAAGCCTGCAATAATCAAAGGTTTAGATCAAAAAGGTCTTGTATTTTTATACGCTGTACCATGGCCTGCGCAAGGTCTTTATAGTAAAAAAGAGATTAACAGTGTTGCTGATTTAAAAGGTTTAAAATTTAGAGCGTATAATTCTGCAACTATTAGAATGGCTGAATTGACAGGTATGGCACCTACAAAAATAGAAGCAGCTGAAATAAGCCAAGCATTCTCAACTGGTGCGGTTGAAAGTATGATTACTTCACCAACTACTGGTAAGAACAGTAAAATTTGGGAAAATGGAGTAAAGTATTTTTATGATATTGCGGCTTGGTTTCCAAAAAATATGATTGTAGCTCACAGAGGTTCTTGGAATAAATTAGATAAAGCTACACAAAAAATGATTATGGAAGAGGCAGCAGTTGCTGAGAAAAAAGGTTGGGCACTTTCAAAAAAAGGAAATGTTGCTGATAAAAAAGCTTTAGCTGATGCTGGAATGAAAGTAGGCAAAGTAAATGCAGCCCTTGAAAGTCATTTCAAAAAAGTTGGTGCTACAATGGCAGAAGAATGGAAGAAAAAAGCTGGCGATAGAGGTGCTAGTGTTCTTGCTGCTTATAATTAAATCATTATAATTAAAAAGGCCGTGTTAAACGGCCTTTTTATATGTTTACTAAAGTCAATAAATTTCTAAATAATCTTTATAGTTACTCAGGCTATATCGCTGCATTCTTTCTAATTTTGGTTGCAGTTTTTATTTTAATTGGAATTTCATCAAGAATATTTGGTTTTTATATAAGAGGCCTAGCTGAATATTCTGGATATTGTATGGCTGCCTCATCTTTTTTTGCTTTATCTTATACTTTCGTAGAAGGTGGTCACATTAGAATTACTTTATTTTTAGAAAAAGCTACTGGGATTAAAAAGAGATTTTTGGAATTATGGAGTTTGATAGTTGCAACTATATTTTCTGGTTATCTAGCATTCTATTTTTTGAAAATGCTAAAAATATCTTATGAATTTCAAGAGAGAAGTGAAGGAGCTGACGAAATTTTAATTTGGATACCACAAACTAGTGTTGCTTTAGGATCACTAATATTTTTCATATGTGTATCTCATCAATTAGTTTTGAAAATACAAACAAAAAAAAATGACTGAAATTTTACTTACTATATTTTTCATAAGTGTTCTCTTGATATTTTTAGGCTCGGGAATTTGGGTTGCTATAAGCATGGTTGGAGTTTCATCAATAGGAATGATGCTGTTCACCACAAGGCCAGTTGGTGACGCGATGGCAACAACAATTTGGGGAGCCTCATCTTCATGGACTTTAACTGCACTTCCTTTATTTGTTTGGATGGGTGAAATTTTATTTCGGACGAGGTTATCTGAAAATTTATTTGAAGGATTATCCCCATGGATGCAGAAACTACCCGGTGGCTTAGTGCATGTTAATGTAGTTGGATGTGCTTTATTTGCAGCTATTTCAGGATCTTCTGCAGCAACTGTAGCCACAGTAGGAAAAATGTCTATTCCAGAATTAAGAAAAAGAAAATATCCGGAAAGCATTCTACTTGGAAGTTTAGCTGGTTCAGGAACGCTGGGTCTTCTAATTCCACCTTCAATTATTTTAATTATTTATGGTGTGACTGTCCAAGAATCGATAGCAAAACTATTTATTGCAGGAATTGTACCAGGAATAATGATTGCGTTGATCTTTATGACATATGTAATGATTTGGTCATTAATAAATAAAAAAGCCATGCCTACTTTTAAACAAGATTTCTCACTTATGGAAAAGGTAAGGAAATCAGGAAAACTAATACCTGTAATATTATTAATAGTTTCAGTTATTGGCTCAATTTATACTGGTATAGCTACCGCAACAGAAGCAGCTTCTTTGGGGGTAGTAGGTGCATTAATTTTATCATACTTTCAAAAGAGTTTGTCTTTAAGAACATTTAAAGAGTCTCTCTTGGGTGCTACTAAAACTTCTTGCATGATAGCTTTTATATTAGCTGGAGCCACTTTTTTATCTTTGGCAATGGGATTTACGGGATTGCCAAGAAATCTTGCTCTATGGATTGAAGGAATGGAACTTTCTCCATATTTTTTAATTTTTGTTTTAATGATATTTTATATAATTCTTGGAATGTTTCTTGATGGTATCTCTGCTGTAGTTTTAACAATGGCTATAATTGAACCAATGATTAGACAAGCAGGCTTTGATATGATTTGGTTTGGTGTCTTT
>CACNAX010000002.1 GCA_902618565.1 uncultured Pelagibacteraceae bacterium | reverse complement strand
TGCAGGTATCAGGACTTATTTCGTCTGCAAGCATGATCTCTTTTTTTCCATTTTTTTCATATCTTCCAAATTCTACTTTAAAATCTACAAGTTTAATTCCAACACCCCTAAACATACCTTGAAGAAAATCATTAATTCTATTTAATTCTTTATTAATTAAATTTAATTCGTCGATCTCCATCCACTTAAAAGCCAAGATGTGTTCAGTACTTACTAAGGGATCTCCTAAATCATCATCTTTTAAGCAATATTCTATTAATGGACTATCTAAGACTGTACCATCTTCAATTCCCAATCTTTTGGTTAATGACCCGGTTGCAATATTTCTTACAATAAATTCAATAGGTATTATTTCAACATGCTGAACGAGTTGTTCTCTCATATTTAAACGTTTTACTAAATGATTTTTTATACCAACGTTGTTCAACTGAGTTAATATATGTTCAGAAATCCTATTATTTAAAATTCCTTTTCCATCCATAACTGCTTTTTTTTGATTATTAAATGCAGTTGCGTCATCTTTAAAATGTTGGATAACATATTTTTTATCATTACTTGCAAAAATTATTTTTGCTTTACCTTCGTATAATTTTTTTCCTTTTTTCATTATTTGAATACTCTCTTAAATATATAATTTACATTTTTTAAGTGTTTGTCATAAGTAAAGATTTTATCTAATCTTTTTTCACTTATTTTGCTAGTGATTGATTTATCACTTTTTAAAAGTGTTATTAAGTTTGTATTCTTTGCAAAACTAGCTTTAGCATGAGACTGAACCAATCTATACGCTTTCTCTCTAGAAATACCTGATTTAGTAAGTTCTAACATTACCTCTTGAGAAAAAACAAGTCCTCTTGTTAAATTTAAATTTTTTATCATCGTTTTTGGATAAACAATCATTTTCTCTAAAATTCCTGACAGTCTAACTAATGCAAAATCTAAAGTTATGTTTGCGTCCGGACCAATATTTCTTTCAACACTAGAGTGAGAAATATCTCTTTCATGCCACAAAGAAATATTTTCTAAAGCTGGTATTACATAGCTTCTCACCATTCTTGCAAGTCCTGTAAGATTTTCACTTAATATTGGATTTTTTTTATGAGGCATAGCAGATGAGCCTTTTTGATCTTTTGAAAAATATTCTTGTAATTCATAAACTTCAGATCTTTGTAAATGCCTTATTTCTGTCGCTACTCTTTCAACAGATCCAGCAATAATCCCAAGAACTGCAAAATAATGCGCATGTCTATCTCTTGGTATAATTTGTGTTGAAATTGGCTCAGCTTTTAATTTTAATTTTTTTGCAACATAAATTTCAATTTTAGGATTTATATTTGCAAACGTCCCTACAGCCCCAGAAATTGCACATGTTGATACATTTTCTATTGCATCTTTTAATCTTAATTTGTTTCTTTTAAATTCTTCATAAAATGATGCTAATTTTAGTCCAAATGTAATTGGTTCCGCATGAATACCATGACTTCTTCCAATACATGGAGTTAATTTATATTTTTTAGCCTGTTTTTTTAAAACATATAAAATTTTATCAATGTCTTTTAATAAAATATTTCCTGACTGAACCAATTGAATATTTAAAGTTGTATCTAAAATATCAGATGAGGTCATGCCTTGATGAAGATATCTTGCTTTAAGACCTGCTTGTTCGGTAATTGATGTTAAAAAAGCAATTACATCATGCTTAACTTTTGCTTCTATATCATGAATTCTATTAACTTTGATTTTACCTTTTTTTTTAACCAATGATGCAACTCCTTTAGGAATAATTTTATATTTTTCCATTGCCTCAGCTGCAGCAATTTCAACATCTAGCCAAATTTTATATTTGTTTTCTTCAGACCAAATGCTGACAAGTTCTTTTCTAGAATATCTTGATATCATTAATTATATGGGGGCCTCGTATAACCTTTAACAGATTCTGTGAAAATTTCATATGAATCTTCTGTGATACCAACAGTGTGCTCAAATTGTGCTGATAAAGATTTATCTTTAGTTACAGCTGTCCACCCATCATTTAAAACTTTTGTGTCATATTTTCCATAATTTATCATTGGTTCAATAGTAAAAGTCATACCAGGTATTAGTTCTTTGCCAGTATTTTTAGATCCATAATGAAGTATATTAGGAGCTTCATGAAATACATTACTTATTCCATGCCCACAAAAATCTCTTACAACTGAATAACCTTTGCTTTCAACATAAGATTGAATTTCAAATCCTATATCACCAAGTTTTTTACCTGGTTCTAAAATAGATATTGCTTTCATCAAAGAGTCATAGGTTGCTTCGATTAAATTTTTTGCCTTAACTGGAACATTTCCAATTTCATACATTCTACTTGTATCCCCATAATGATTATCAACGACTGCTGTCACATCAACATTAACTGCATCACCATCTTCTAAAATTCTCTCAGAGGGTATTCCATGACAAACTACATGATTCAATGATGTGCAGAGTGATTTTTCAAAACCTCTATAAAACAATGGAGCTGAATAGCCACCATTATCTTTAATAAATTCATAACCTAATTTATCGATCTTATCTGTTGATACACCTGGTTTAATATAATCTGTAAGCATGTCTAAAGTTTTAGATGCAAGCTTTCCAGCAACTCTCATCTTTTCAAATTTTTCTTTATAATCACTCATCTATAATATTAATTTTTTTTTCAATTTTAATCTCTTTAGAACTAAGTTTGCATCTATAAGCAAGAAATTTTACTCCAGTTTTTTTTGCTTTTTTGTAATTTTCAAAATAAATGTGGTCAATATCTTTTGCAATTCTAAAATTATTTATATTTTGAATTTGCGTTAAAAATAAGACATAAGGCTTATATCCCTTTTTAATTGATTTAATTAACATATTTAGATGTTTTGTTCCTCTTGATGTTACTGCATCAGGAAATTCTGCAATATCTTTTTCTCTAAACAATGTAACATTCTTTACCTCTATTAAATTGTCATCACATAAAAAATCAAATCTTGTATCATCACTAAATTTAAATTCTGGTTTAATATTTTTAATAGTTTTAAATTCTGAGATTAATTTATTTTCTAATCCATGATTAACTATTTTGTTAGCTCTATGAGTATTTACCCCAACGTATCTTTTTTTTGCTTTAATTATTTCTAATGTAAATTTCAATTTTCTTTTTGGATCATTGTGTTCTGTCACTAATACTTCATTACCTTGGTCCAAAAGACCCTGCATAGATCCAGTGTTAGGACAATGTGCCGTTATAATCTTGTTATTTACTTTTATATCAGCAAAAAATCTTTTATATCTTTTTAATAATTTTCCTTTAATAAGGCTATTTGTAAATTTCATATAAATTTACTTATATTTACATATGCAAAATAAAAAAGAGATAAATGCTGGTATTTTAATTATCGGTAACGAAGTTCTCTCTGGAAGAACACAAGATGTTAATACAAGCACATTGGCAATTTGGTTAAATTCATTAGGCATACCTGTTGCAGAAGTTAGAGTAATTCCTGATGATGAAAATATTATTATAAATACAATTAACGAACTCAGAGAAAAATATTCATATATATTTACAACAGGCGGAATAGGGCCAACTCACGATGATATTACTGCAGAGTCTGTATCTAAAGCGTTTAATATCGAATACGGTTTTCATAAAGAGGCTTTTTCAATATTAGAAAATTATTATAAGCCAGGAGAGTTTAATGAAGGTAGACAAAAAATGGCCAAAATGCCTGTTAGTGCTAATTTAATTTTAAATCCATCCAGTGGTGCACCAGGCTTTTATGTTGAAAATGTATTTTGTCTTCCAGGAGTTCCATCTATTATGAAGGCTATGCTTGGAAGTTTAAATAATCTTTTGGTTGGTGGGGAGCCAATTTTAAGTGAAACAATTAATTTAAGAACTGTTGAGAGTGAAATAGCTAAATCTTTAACAGAGGTCCAAAATAATAATTCTGAAGTTGAAATTGGAAGTTATCCTTTTTTTAAAGCTGGAAAATTAGGGGTATCAATTGTTATGAGATCAGTAGATAAAACAAAAATTGATAAATGTAATTCAGAAATACTTAAGTTTGTTAAAGACAAACAAATTGAAATAGTTGAGCGATAAATATGCTTTATTTTGCTTACGGAAGTAATCTAAATCATTTTCAAATGAAAAGAAGATGTAAAGATTCCAAATTTATTAAAAAGATAAATTTAAAAGGATATACACTTAATTTCAGAAGCAAATATCGTGCCGCAGATATAGAAAAGAAAAATAATTCAATTGTGCCCGGTGGATTGTACGAGATATCAAAAAGTGATGAAAAAAAACTTGATATTTATGAAGATTATCCAATTCTTTATAAGAAAATGTATTTTAAATATTACAACAATACTGTGATGACTTATATCATGCCCAAAAAAACAATTTTTAGATATCCAACTGAAAGGTATCTAAATGTAGTTAAACAAGGTTATAAAGATTGTAAGTTAGACCAAAAATATCTCAAAAAAGCTTTAGTGAATTTTTAATTAATGCTTTCAAAATCAAAAATATTTTTTAAAGGTATAGTTGCTGTTTTACCTCATATGTTATCAGTAATTCCTTTTGGAATTATAACTGGAGCTATAGGCGTTGAATTAGGTTTTAATCCAATTTTAGTTTATGCAACTTCCTTGATTATTTTTGGAGGTGCTTCACAGATAATATTTATGCAACTTTTGTCAGGTGGAGCTTCATCATTAGTAGCCATTACATCAGTTGGAGTAATAAACTCAAGACATTTATTATATGGAGCAGTTTTATCCGAATATCTTGAAAAACTAAGTTTTATAAAAAAATTATTTATATCTTATTTTATTGTAGACCAAGGTTTTGCAGAATCTAATAAGTATTTAAGACAGAATAAAAATTTATCTAATCCACATTATTATGTTCTTGGTACAGGAGTAACACTTTGGTTTTGTTGGCAGTTATCCACAATTAGTGGAATTATATTGGGCTCATTTATTCCTGAAGAATTGGGTTTAAAATTTGCGATCCCTCTCACTTTTTTAGCGATTATTGTAAATGACTTAAGAAAATTAGATCATGTTTTTGTGATGTTGGTATCTGGATTTGCATCATTAATTTTATTTGATGCTCCATTTAAATCTTACATAATATTATCTCCAATTGTTGCTTTAATTGCAGCTTTTATAATGCTGAGACTGAAAAAATGACCTGGTTATCAATTATTATTTCTGGAATTGTTACTTATTTTTCAAGGATGGCCATGGTCGCTTTAATTGATAGAGAAATGCTTGGAACAAAAGTTAAAGAAGTTCTAAACTATGTTCCAGCAGCTGTATTTCCAGCAATAATATTTCCTGGTGTTTTTTTTAATGATTTTGGTTTGTTAGTAGAAATCACAGATCCAAAAATTTATGGTGCAATTGTTGCTTTAGTTGTTGGATTTTACTCAAAGAGTGTAATCGCTACTATTGTTTCAGGATTATTATCTTATTGGTTTATTATTTTTTTCTTATTAAGATAGATCTGTGTATTTATATACTAAACTTCAAAATTTAAAAAAACCAATTAGAGTTGCTTTTGTTGGCTGTGGGAAATTTGTTTCAATGTTTCTCGCTCAATATAATCAATTAAACAAAATTATTTTAGATTCAATCATAGAGCTTGATATTGAGAGAGCAAAAAAAAATTGTTTAAATAGTGGATTATCTAGCGAAACTATACAAAATATTAATTTTGCAGATAATTTAGACAAAGTTTTTAACAGAGAAATTGATGTATTTATTGAAGCTACAGGCAACCCTATAGCAGGCACATTACATGCAAAGAAAATCATAGAAAGTAAAAAGCATGTAATAATGGTTAATGTTGAGGCAGATGTTTTATGCGGAAAGTATTTGTCTGATCTAGCAAAGAAAAATAATGTGATCTGTTCAATGGCTTATGGTGATCAGCCATCATTAATATTAGAACAAATTGAATGGGCAAAATTAAATGGTTTTGAAGTTATATGTGCAGGTAAAGGAACTAAATATCATCCATCATTTGAATATTCGACACCAGAAACTGTTTGGGGACATTATGGTTTAACTAAAGAAAGAGCTGAAAATGAATCTGGGATGAATCCTAAAATGTTTAATAGTTTTTTATGTGGGGATAAATCATCAATAGAAATGTGTGCTGTTAGCAATGCTACAGACTTAAAATGTCCAAATAGTGGATTAACATATCCTCCAATCGGAGTTTATGACATTGCTAAAAAATTAATTCCAAAATCAGAGGGAGGTTTATTAGATCACTCTGGTCAAGTAGAAGTTATTTCAAGCATAGATTTAGATAAAAAAGATATCCCTAATGATCTTAGATGGGGAGTGTATATTGTTATTAAAGCTCAAAATGAGTATGTGAAAAACTGTTTTAAAGACTATGGAATGGTAACTGACACTTCGGGAAGTTATTCAGCCATTTGGAGGCCTTATCATTATATTGGATTAGAATTAGCTCAATCTATTTATTCCATAGTGCTTGATAATAAGGCTACAGGTCATACAAAAAATTTTAATGCTGAAATAGCTAGTGTCGCAAAAAAAGATTTAAAAGCAGGACAAAAACTTGATGGAGAAGGGGGTTATTGTGCTAGAGGAAGATTAATTTCTTCAAAGAAATCTAAAAAGGATAAAATTTTACCTATGGGTTATACTGATAATGCAATCTTAAAGAATGACATAATGAAAGATCAATTTATAAGATTAGACGATGTTGAGCTAAATTTACAAAAAGAAATAATTGAAGCTAGAGAATATCAATACAATTTAATTTAGAATTATTGTGAAATCAAAAATTTATAAATTCTTATTAATTATTTTTCCGTTTTTTATTTTAGAGCTGATTAGTCAAACTGTTTTTTTATTTTATGGTGAAACTAAATATTCAATAATATTTAAAGTTTTTAAAAATGATTACTCAAAAATTACTTTTAATAATTATTTAATAAATTGGGATTACTCAAATAATATGATGAAACCTGGTAAATATGATTATATAAACAATAATGGAAAAGTAATTCATCAATATACAATAAACTCAAGAGGTTTTAGAGGCAAAGAAGTTGATTTACAGTCTGATAAATTTAGAATTGTTGCTTTAGGAGGCTCAACAACAATTGGTCTAGAAGTAAAAGATAATGAAACTTATCCTGCACAATTAGAGTTATTGCTCAATTATGAAAATAAAAAGTATGAAGTCTTGAACATGGGCTTTGGGTCAAGATCATTAAATTTTGTTAAAAATCTTCTTTACTCTGAAGTTTTTAAATACAAACCTCAGATGCTAATAATTTACAATAACCGGAATAACATAATGTATGATGCAAGTTATAATTCTGTTAAAGACGATGGCAGCTATGTTAACTTCAATTTAGATACAAGGCTAATTAAAATTCATTTTATATTACAAGAAAATTTGATGATTTATAGGCTATTATTAAAAATTTATAAAAGAATGGTCAGTTTAAGTCTTGATCCAAATTATTTATACTCACCATATGTAGATGGTGGTGTAAGAGAAGACTATTTCATAAATGGCTATACTGATTCTTTAAATGAAATTCTTAAATTTTGTGATAAATATAATATCAACAAGATAGTATTAGTTAAGCAGGCATATTATATAAACCCAGAAATATCAAAAGAACTTCTTCAATATGATGTTCAAGAATTACTTGATTTATATAAACAAAAATATTTAATAAAAAAATATGGAATTCAAGAAAGCTCTAATCTTTGGCTTGTTCTTGGAACTATTCTCAATAAAAAAATTGAAAATTTTAGAGACAATAAAAAAATAATTATAGTTGATCCTGTTCTAAAACTAATTGAAGATAAAAATAATTTTGTAGATTATATTCATCTTTCCAAAAAAGGAAATGAGGTACTTGCTATGGAGATTTTTCAAGCAATAATAAATGATTATTAATCCAATTTATTAAGAGAAAGGAGATCAAGTCAGAGAGATAAAATTGAACTAGTGTAGTTCTAGTGTAGTAAGAAAAAATAAAAAAATTTGATTTTTGATGAAAAAAAAATAAGTAAACACAATTCAAATAATGCCCTCGTGGTGAAATTGGTAGACACAAAGGACTTAAAATAGTTTGAATTGAGAAATTTTAGAGTCTCTAATAGTCTCTAATAGTGTTAATCCCTTATAATCCTATAACTTTTTAAATCATTGGATTATTTTTATTGTAAAATATTACCAATTAATTTTCAGATTCTCGGAACATTCTCGGAAATAAAAAGATAAACTTGTGCTATATATTAACTAATGAAGAAAATTAATCTTATTATTATTTTTTTTATTTTTTTTATTAATAATTTAGTAATTGCTGAAGATAAATTTATTGGCAAATGGATTAGTGAAGAGACCAATAGTGTTTTTGAAATAAAATTTCAAGAAAACCAGTACAAAATGTATATATTATACAGTGGACGTTTTTTCAAAACCTATGAGAATACGATTGATTCAGTTTTTGAGAAGAAAGGTACAAGTTATAAAGGATATACTGTAGTAGTATCTGATAATTATGATGAATTTAATTCAAAAGCAAAATTTAAGATTAAAAAAGGAAAACTTATAGTTACTGTAAAAGACAAGTATCCAAATAATAATAAAAAATTTAAATTCATATCAACCTATAGAAAATTTACAGATTCCGATAAATATCTTAGTGGAGAGGTATTATTTGGAGTGAAAATTGGAGATAAAATAAATAATTACAAAACTATTTCAAATTTTAATTTAGGCAATAACAAAATTGGATATATACCTGCAATCACAATTGAAGCTCCAAAAAAAATAGATGATTTTGGCACTTATGTAGTTCGGGTTAATGAAGATACAAATCAAATTTTTGCTATTCGTGGGTACTTAAAATCAAACTCTTCAAATCAGAGTTATGGAAAATGTATGAACGGAATAGATCCATACAGAAACTATGTATTGGATAAATATTCTGATAAATTTTTGGTGGCAGATTATAATGCATTGATAACGAAAAAAGATAAAATAGGTTCGAAGGATAAGATTTACACTTATACAGACCATTTTAAATTTTATGATAAAAATTATAGAGAAATTTACTCTTTCTATGCTGGCTGTTTTGAAGGTGATCTAGGCCAATATGTTGGATACATGGGTATAACTCATAAAGATCTTTATAATTTAGATTTTAGAAAGAAATTAGATGACACTAATAATAATAAAAAAGCTTTTTGAAAAATCAAGTAAAGGATTTTATAGGATAACTCGGAACAAACTCGGAAACAGGGAGATAAAATAAAAAAAATTTACTTATTAAACTTGTTCAATTATAAATATTAGCATAAATACTCATGAAAATAACTCATGCCCTCGTGGTGAAATTGGTAGACACAAAGGACTTAAAATCCTTGCCCTTTTGGGAGTGCCAGTTCGAGTCTGGCCGAGGGCACCACTAATGGTCAATGCTTTTATAGTTTCAGACAAAAATTCTAGATCATCTAAAATCAAAAACGCAGTCTTAAAAAGAATAAAGGCATATTCTTTGTCAAAATCTAATTTGATAATTGTGATAGGTGGCGATGGTTTTATGCTTGAAACATTAAAAAAATATAATAAATACAAAAAACCTTTTTATGGAATAAATTCAGGAAACTATGGTTTTCTTATGAATAAATTTTCTGAAAAAACAAACTATAAAAATTTAATTAAAGGTAGATTAGTCTCAATATCACCTTTAGAAATGAGTGTAAAAAATAAATCTAATGCCACTAAAAAATGTATCGCAATAAACGAAATATCTGTTCTTAGACAAAGTAGACAAACCGCATCTCTAACTATTTCAAATGGTAAAAAACAAATTATTAAACATTTAATTTCCGATGGTGTGTTGGTATCAACACCTGCTGGAAGTACAGCTTATAATCTTTCTGTTCATGGTCCTATTCTCAGCATAGACTCCAATAAATTATCAATAAGCCCAATAAGTGCTTTTAGACCAAGGAGATGGAAAGGAAAAATAGTTAGTGATAAATCTAAAATCAAAATTAAGAATTTAAATCATATTAAGAGGCCTATAAGTGCTGTTGCAGATAATATTGAAGTAAGAAATGCAAAGTCAATATTTATTAAAACTAATAAAAAAATTAAATTTAACTTAATATTTGATAAAAATAGAAGTCTCCAAAAAAAAATTAAAATCGAACAGTTAAGAGACGAAATAAATTAATGGTGCCCCCGCACGGACTCGAACCGCGGACCTATTGATTACAAATCAATTGCTCTACCAGCTGAGCTACAAGGGCAGTAAGCGTTTTGTATTACGATTATTAATATTATCAAGTTTTATTTTTATATTGATTTATATGATGAAAAACTATTGCAGCACTATTAGATATATTCAAACTCTCAATATTTTTATTTATATCTATTTTTACTGAAAAATCTGTATATTTTTTTGTATGTTCTCGCATACCAAATCCCTCTGAACCAAATAATAAAATATTATTTCCATCCCATTTAATTTCGTTAAAGTTTTTCTCACATTTTGCCTCGAAACCATAAATCCAAAAATTTTTTTCTCTTAGAAATTTAAGAGTTGTATTTATATTTGATACCTCGAAAATATTAATGTGCTCCATACATCCACTAGCAGATTTATACATAAGTTTACTTTCTGATGGAAAATGTCTTTCTTTAATAATTATTCCATCTATATCAAATGATGCAGCACTTCTAATTATAGAACCCATATTTCTAGGATCTGTTACTCCATCTAAACATGCAAAAGTTAAATCCTTATTTTTTTTGATAAATTCTTTTAAATTATTTTTTTCAAAGTGCTCTATCTCTGCGACATATCCTTGATGCGTTATTCCATCTTTTGAACAATATTTATCAAGTTCTTTTCGTGTTTTATAATAAATCTTTAAATCTTTAAGGAGATTATTTTTTGAGCTAACCCTATGAATATTTTTTTTACTTTCTTCAGTTAGAAAAATTTTTAAAACTTTTCTTTTTGGATTTTTTAGTGCTTCTATAACTGCATGTTTTCCAACTATAAAAAAAGATGATTTGTTCATGATAAATGTTGAATTTGCACTATTTTTTAAGCTATTTTCCTATAATTCACGTATTGCATTTGTACAATAAAAATATATAAAACGCATGTTGTTTAAAGCTTTATTGAACATGGGGTGCTTCCCCCTAAATTAATATTGAGGAGGGGTACCAAAGCGGTCAAATGGGGCGGGCTGTAAACCCGTTGACTTCGGTCTTCGAAGGTTCGAATCCTTCCCCCTCCACCATTCAATAATTTTTTTTACAACATGGAGTGTACTTGGGTGTTGCGGGTGTAGTTCAATGGTAGAACGCTAGCCTTCCAAGCTGGATGTAAGGGTTCGATTCCCTTTACCCGCTCCAAAAAATTAAATTAAAGAAAAATAAAAGAGGTAAACAAGTAATGTCAAAAGAAAAGTTCGTAAGAAATAAACCGCACTGTAATATTGGAACTATAGGTCATGTTGATCATGGTAAAACAACATTAACTGCTGCGATCACAAAAGTATTAGCAGAGTCTGGCGGTGCGCAATTTACTGCTTATGATCAAATTGATAAAGCTCCAGAGGAGAAAGAAAGAGGAATTACAATTTCAACTGCCCATGTAGAATATGAAACTGAGAAGAGACACTATGCACATGTAGATTGTCCAGGTCACGCAGATTATGTGAAAAATATGATTACAGGTGCTGCACAAATGGATGGTGCAATTTTAGTTGTAAATGCTGCAGATGGTCCAATGCCACAAACTAGAGAGCATATTCTTTTAGCAAGACAAGTTGGTGTCCCGGCTATAGTTGTTTACTTGAATAAAGTTGATCAAGTTGATGATAAAGAAATGATTGAACTTGTTGAAGAAGAAATAAAAGATTTATTAACATCATATAAATTTCCAGGTGATAAAACTCCAATTATAAAAGGCTCAGCATTAGCTGCTGTTGAGGGCAGAGACGATGAAATTGGAAAAAATTCTATTATGGAGTTAATGAAATCTGTAGACGAATTTATACCACAACCAGATAGACCAAAAGATAAAGATTTCCTGATGCCTGTTGAGGATGTGTTTTCAATTTCAGGAAGAGGTACAGTTGTAACAGGAAGAGTGGAGTCAGGGGTAATCAAAACTGGTGATGAAATAGAAATTGTTGGGATAAGAGAGACAAAAAAAACTGTATGCACTGGTGTAGAGATGTTTAGAAAACTTCTAGACTCAGGTGAAGCAGGAGATAACATTGGAGCATTATTGAGAGGAGTTGAAAGAACTGATGTAGAAAGAGGCCAAGTATTATGTAAGCCCGCTTCAATAACTCCACACACTAAATTTGAAGCTCAAGCTTATGTATTGAAAAAAGAGGAAGGCGGAAGACATACACCTTTCTTTACTAAATACAGACCTCAATTTTATTTCAGAACAACTGATGTAACAGGTGAAGTAGAATTGCCAGCTGGTACAGAGATGGTGATGCCAGGTGATGATGCTAAATTTACAGTAAAATTAATTACACCTATTGCGATGGCTGAAAAGTTAAACTTTGCTATCAGAGAAGGTGGTAGAACAGTAGGAGCTGGAGTAGTAACTAAGATTATAGAGTAAACTCCATAGGAGTGTAGCTCAATTGGTAGAGCGCCGGTCTCCAAAACCGGAGGTTGGGGGTTCGATTCCCTCCGCTCCTGCCATTTTAAAAATTATGAAGAACCCACTAAAATTTATACAGGATGTAAAGCAGGAAGCTTTTAAAGTTACTTGGCCGACTGGTAAAGAAGTTATCCAAGGATCTTTGATGGTAGTTGCTATGGCAATCGTTGCAGCTTTATTTTTCCTTTTATTGGATCAAGTACTTCAATTTTTTTTAGAACTAGTTTTAAAGGTTAATCTATAATGAAAAATTGGTATATCGTACAATCGCATTCAAGTTTTGAAAATAAGGTTGCTCAGGAAATAAAAGAAGAAGCTACAAAGGCAAATCTTGCAGATAAAATTGAGGAAATTATTGTACCAACACATGATATTACCGAGGTTAAAAGAGGAAAAAGAGTTCAAAGAAAAAAAAAATACTTTCCAGGATATGTTTTGTTGAAAAGTGAAATGGATAACACGATTTATCACATGATTAAAAATTTAAAAAAAGTAAGTGGTTTTTTAGGAACAAAAGGTACACCAATACCTGTATCTGAAAAAGAAATTGAAAAAATACTTGGTCAAATTAAAGATGGAGTAGTTCAACCAAAGTCAGGTGTAGAATACAATGTTGGTGAAAAGGTCCAAGTTATAGATGGACCTTTTGCATCATTTAGTGGTTTAGTTGAAGATATAGATGAAGAAAAATTGAGATTAAAAGTATCGGTATCGATATTTGGAAGACCAACACCTGTAGATTTAGAATATAGTCAAGTAGAAAAGGCAAGTTAATGGCAAAAAAAGAAATAAGCGGATATATAAAGTTACAAATCAATGGAGGTCAAGCAAATCCAGCTCCTCCTGTCGGACCAGCTTTAGGTCAAAGAGGGATTAATATAATGGAATTTTGTAAGGCATTTAATGAAAAAACAAAATCATTTGCGGGCAAACCTGTTCCTGTAATAATAACTGTTTATAAAGATAAAAAATTTGATTTTATAATTAAATCTCCACCGGCTTCTCATTTTATTAAGGAAGCAGTAAAATTAAAAAGTGGTTCTAAAGAACCAGGTAGAAATATTGTTGCTAAAATCTCCATGAAACAATTAAAAGAAATAGCTGAAAAAAAAATGTCGGATTTAAATGCACATGATGTAGAAGAAGCAGCAAAAATTATTGCAGGATCAGCTAGATCTATGGGTATTGAGGTAGTCGAATAATGACTTCAAAAAGATTTAAAAAATTACCAGAAAAAACTAGAGATTTGCAATCCGAGGAAGTAGCTAAATTAATTCCTATTTTAAAACAAAATTGCACAACAAAATTTGATGAGTCGTTAGATTTGAGTTTACAAATTAATAATAAACAAAAGAAAAGTGAGATTAATATTAGAACGGTAATTAATTTACCAGGTGGAAGCTCAAAAAAAGTGAAGGTTGGAGTAGTTTGTGAAGATAATAAATCTCAAGAAGCTAAAGATGCTGGAGCTGAAGTCGTTGGTGGTGATGAACTTATAGAAGAAATAAAGGCAGGAAATATAAATTTTGAAAAATTAATTTGTACTCCAGGAATGATGATTAAACTTTCAAAACTAGGAAAAGTTCTTGGCCCTAAGGGATTAATGCCAAATCCAAAGTTAGGTTCTGTGACTAATGAAATAAAAAAAGCTATAACTGATGCAAAATCTGGACAAGTTGAAATAAGAAATGATAAAGACGGAAATATAGGTTTAAGTATTGGAAATAAATCTTTTTCGGACGATAAATTAATAATGAATTTTAATGCTGTATTAGATGCCTTAGAAAAGGAAAAATCGAATAATACAATTAAAGGTGATTTAATTAAGCAAGCATTTATAAGTTCAACAATGGGCGTTTCATACAAAATTAAATTAGGTAAGAGTATTTAGTTATGATGAATAAAGAGCAAAAGAAACAGTATATATCTGATATGACAAATCAGTTTGAAAAATCGGAAGCTGTAATAGTTACTCATTATCAAGGTTTAACGATGAACCAACTTGATGATTTAAGAGCTAAAATGAGAGAACACGGTATAAAATTTAAAATTACGAATAATAGAATTACAAAATTAGCTCTAGAAAAAACAAGATGCAAAGATCTTTCAAACTTGTTTTCAGGTCCTACTGCTGTAGCTCTGTCTGAAGATGCAATAACTTCTGCAAAAATATTAACAAATTTTTCAAAAGAAAATGAAAATCTAAAGATTCTTGGTGGAATCATGGGCTCAGACATTTTAGACGTTGCTGGCGTCAAAAATGTAGCTACCTTACCTTCATTGGATGAGGCTAGGGCTAAAATAGTAGGAATATTAAGGTCTCCAGCACAAAAAATAGCAAGTATTTTACTTGCGCCAGCGTCAAAAATCGCTATTTTAGCGCTCGAAAAATCAAAAAAATAACCAGGGACAAGATTTAATATGGCTGACTTAAATAAAATTATAGATGACTTATCAAGTTTAACTGTTGTAGAGGCAGCTGAACTTTCAAAACAACTTGAGGAAAAGTGGGGAGTGACTGCAGCAGCAGCTGTAGCAGCAGCACCAGCAGCAGCAGGAGGAGCAGCACCAGCAGAAGAAAAAGATGAATTTACAATTATGCTTACTGCAGCTGGAGATAAAAAAATTAATGTTATAAAAGAGGTTAGAGCTATTACTGCTTTAGGCCTTAAAGAAGCAAAAGATTTAGTTGAAGGTGCACCTAAAGAAGTCAAAACAGGTGTTAATAAAAAAGAAGCTGAAGAGATTAAGCAAAAACTTGAAGCAGCTGGCGCAAAAGTAGAACTTAAATAAATTAGATAGGAATATTTACTGGTTACACATTTAATCAGTAGCTAAGATGCAATTATCTTTTACAGAAAAGAAAAATATAAGAAAAAGTTTTGGAAAACTTAAGGAAAGTTTATCAATACCAAATCTAATAGAGGTACAGAAAAATTCTTACAAAGAACTTACAGAATTCAAACAAGATGTTGAGCAACATCTTGTTAAAGGTTTCGATAGAGTGTTTAAAAGTATTTTTCCAATTGAAGACCTAAATGATAAAGCAACCTTAGAATATGTATCTTATAAATTAGAGAAACCTAAATTTGATGTTGAAGAATGTATAGCTAGAGGTTTAACTTATTCTGCTGCACTTAAATGTACACTTAGACTAGTTGTTTATGAAATAGATCAAGAAAATAATACAAAGGATATTTTATCAGCAAAAGAACAAGAAGTTTATATGGGGGAAGTTCCAATGATGACAAATAGTGGGACTTTTATAACTAATGGAGTTCAAAGAGTTGTTGTTAATCAAATGCATAGGAGCCCAGGTGTATTCTTTGATCATGATAAGGGAAAATCACACGCTAGTGGTAAACTGTTATTTAACTGTCGTGTAATTCCCAATAGAGGTTCTTGGCTAGACTTCGAATTTGATGTTAAGGATCTATTATACTTTAGAATTGACAGGAAAAAGAAAATTTTAGTTTCTACATTATTACAAGCTTTAGGATTTTCAAAAAACGACATTGTTGATGAATTTTATCAAAAAGAAACATTAAATTATGATAAAAATTTAAATAAGTGGAAAACTAAATTTGATCCAGAAAATTACAAAGCCAAAAATTTTTCAGAAGAAGTAATTGATGCAAAAAATAATAAAGTAGTTGTAAAATTAGGAGAAAAAATAAACTTTTTAACTGCAAAAAAATTATCAAACGATGGTCTTAAAGAAATTTATGTTTCTAGCGAGTCTTTGTATGGTAAGTTTTTACATAGAGATATTACAGTTGGAGAGGATGCATTAAAAATTGGAACAGAAATAAATGAGACTATAATTAGTAAAATTATTGATGCTAATATTAAATCTTTAGATATTTCTAGAACTAACTCAATAAGTAAAGGTCCATACTTATTACTAAGTATTTTTAATGATAAAAACGAAAATAAAAATGATGCAATTACTGAAATTTATAAAGTTTTAAGACCTGGAGAACCTCCAACAATAGAAATAGCCACTCAAATATTTAATAATCTATTTTTTAGCTCTGATAGATATGATTTATCAGATGTTGGAAGAGTAAAAATGAATTCAAGGTTAGAATTAAATTGTTCTGATAAAATTACAATCTTAAGAAATGACGATATTTTAGCAATTATTCAAAAAATGCTTGATCTTAGAGATGGCAAAGATGAAGTCGATGATATTGATCATTTAGGCAATAGAAGAGTTAGATCTGTAGGTGAACTTGTTGAAAATCAAGCACGTATAGGTGTCTACAGAATGGAAAGAGCAATAAAAGAAAAGATGACAACCCTTGATGTAGAGTCTGCAATGCCACAGGATTTAATAAACGCTAAACCTTTGACAATTTCTTTAAAAGATTTTTTTGCAACATCCCAATTATCACAATTTATGGATCAAACAAACCCACTATCTGAAATTACTCATAAAAGACGAGTCTCAGCTTTAGGTCCAGGAGGTTTAACTAGAGAAAGAGCTGGGTTTGAAGTAAGAGATGTTCATCCAACTCATTATGGTAGAATCTGCCCTATAGAAACACCAGAAGGACCAAATATTGGGTTAATAAATAGTTTATCAACTTATTCTAAGATTAATAAATATGGATTTATCGAAAGTCCATATAAAAAAGTAAAAGATGGAATTGTTCAAAATAATATTGAATACCTATCAGCTATGGAAGAAACAAAATTTACAATCGCCCAAGCAAATTCTTTAATCGACAAAAATGGAAAATTTACAGAAGAGTTAGTTTCTTGTAGACAAAATCTAAATTTTATATTGGCTAAACCTGATAATATCGACTACATAGATGTTTCTCCAAAACAACTTGTATCAGTTGCAGCTTCCTTAATTCCTTTCTTAGAAAATGATGATGCTAATAGAGCATTAATGGGTTCAAACATGATGAGACAAGCAGTACCATTATTGAAACCAGAAGCCCCACTTGTTGGCACAGGTATTGAAAGTGATGTTGCATTAGACTCAGGCGTTACAATCGTTGCAAAAAGAGATGGTGTCGTTGATAAAATCGATGGTAAAAGAATAGTAATAAAGGCCTCAAGCGAGAAGGATTATTCAAAATCTGGTGTTGACATATATAATCTTCAAAAATTTAAAAGATCTAATCAAAATACTTGTATTAATCAAAAACCATTAGTTAGAGTTGGAGATAAAGTTAAATCTGGCGATATTATAGCTGATGGTCCATCTACAAAAGTTGGAGAGTTAGCCTTAGGTAAAAATGTAACTGTGGCTTTCATGCCATGGCAAGGATATAATTTTGAAGACTCTATTTTAATTTCAGAGAGATGTGTAACAGACGACGTATTCACTTCAATTCATATAGAAGAATATGAAATTATGGCTAGAGATACGAAATTAGGCGAGGAAGATATCACAAGAGATATTCCAAATGTTAATGAGGAGTCATTAAAGAACCTTGATGAGTCAGGAATTGTGTATATTGGTGCAGAAGTCAAACCAGGTGATATTTTGGTAGGAAAAGTAACTCCAAAAGGTGATACAGCATCAGGTCCAGAGGAAAAATTACTAAGGTCAATATTTGGAGAAAAAGCAATTGATGTTACTGATACATCATTAAAAATGCCAAGTGGAAGTGGAGGTATAGTAGTTGATGTAAGAGTATTTAATAGACATGGTATAGATAAAGATGAAAGATCAATAACTATTGAGCGAGCAGAAATCGAGAGTGTTCAAGAAGACAAAAAGGTTGAAGAAGAAATTTTAGAAAGAAGTATAAAACAGAGATTGTCATCAATATTAAATGGAACAAAAATTAATAAAAAAGTTAAAGATGTTGAGGCAAATACAGTTTTGACTGAGAATATAATCAATAATTTACCTATTTCTGATCTATTTAAAATATCAGTAGATGAACAAGATAAAGAATCTTCTCTTTCTCAAATTAAAGATCAGTACAATAGTGCTAAACAAGATATTCAAGAAAGATTTGAAGATAAAGTTTTAAAAATTAGACAAGGTGACGATTTATTACCTAGTGTTATGAAAATGGTTAAAGTTTTTGTTGCTATAAAAAGAAGGCTAAGACCAGGAGATAAAATGTCTGGAAGGCATGGAAACAAAGGTGTTGTAAGTAAAATAGTTCCAGTTGAAGATATGCCCTATAGAGAAAATGGTAAACCAGTTGATATAGTTCTGAACCCATTAGGTGTTCCGAGCAGGATGAATGTTGGTCAAATATTAGAGACACATTTAGGATGGTCCTGCACAGAGTTAGGTGAGAAGTTAAATCAGTTAGTAAATGAAAACCAAAAGAAAATTGAAAAGACAGAGAAGATTAAATCATTTTTGAAGAATGTGTATGGTAAAGAAATATACGATGAAGACATTGAAAAATTAAATCAATCTGAATTTGAGGATTTATGTTCAAATATAAGACATGGTGTTCCAATAGCTACACCAGTTTTTGATGGTGCTAAAGAAAACGATGTTACCAAAATGTTAGAATTAGCTGAATTACCAAACTCTGGTCAAACTACACTTTGGGATGGAAGAACAGGCGAGAAATTTGATAGACCTGTTACAGTTGGAACGATTTATATGTTAAAACTTCATCATCTAGTTGAAGATAAAATCCATGCGAGATCTACTGGTCCTTACAGCTTAGTAACACAACAACCTCTTGGCGGTAAAGCACAATTAGGAGGTCAGCGATTTGGTGAAATGGAAGTTTGGGCATTAGAGGCTTATGGAGCTTCATACACATTACAAGAAATTCTTACTGTCAAGTCGGATGATGTAGCTGGAAGAGTTAAAGTTTATGAAACTATAGTTAAAGGTGAGGAAAATTTTGAATCAGGAATACCTGAGTCATTTAATGTTTTAGTTAAAGAAATTAAATCTCTAGCACTAAATGTGGAGCTAAATTAATATGAGTAAAGAATTAACAGATCTATTTAAATCTTCAGAAATTTCAGAAGCTCAAAATTTTAATAGCATAAAAATAACCCTTGCTAGTCCAGAGAAAATCAAATCTTGGACTTATGGAGAAATTAAAAAGCCTGAAACAATAAATTACAGAACTTTTAGACCTGAAAAGGATGGATTATTTTGTGCAAGAATATTTGGACCTATAAAAGATTATGAATGTCTTTGTGGCAAGTATAAGCGAATGAAATTCAGAGGAATTATATGTGAAAAATGTGGAGTTGAGGTAACAAAATCAAATGTAAGACGTGAAAGAATGGGTCACATAAATTTAGCAACTCCAGTTGCTCATATATGGTTTTTAAAATCCTTACCTAGCAGAATATCTCTTGCAATAGATATGAAGCTTAAAGAGGTAGAAAGAGTACTATATTTTGAAAATTTCATCGTTATTGAACCAGGTTTAACAGGTTTAAAAAAGAACCAGCTTTTAGGTGAGGAAGAACTTATAAAATACCAAGATGAGTATGGTGAAGAAGCATTTACTGCAGGAATTGGAGCTGAAGCAATTTTAGAAATACTAAAGTCGATAGATTTAGATCAAGAAAAAGAGTCACTCATTAAATCTATTAAAGAGACAAAATCAAAAGTTTCAGAGGAAAGATCTATAAAAAGATTAAAATTAATTGAGTCTTTTATAGAAACCGGAAATAAACCTGAGTGGATGATTTTAACAACAATACCAGTGATACCACCAGAGTTAAGACCATTAGTTCCATTAGATGGAGGGAGATTTGCTACATCTGATTTAAATGACTTGTATAGAAGAGTTATAAATAGAAATAACCGTTTAAAAAGGTTAATGGATTTAAAAGCTCCAGACATAATCGTGAGAAATGAAAAAAGAATGCTCCAAGAGTCTGTTGATGCATTATTTGATAACGGAAGAAGGGGAAGAGTAATTACAGGAACAGGGAAAAGACCTTTGAAATCTTTAGCAGAAATGCTTAAGGGTAAACAAGGAAGATTTAGACAAAATTTGCTAGGTAAAAGAGTAGATTATTCTGGGAGATCAGTAATCGTTGTTGGACCAGACTTAAAATTACATGAGTGTGGTCTGCCAAAAAAAATGGCTTTAGAATTATTTAAACCTTTTTTATACGCAAGATTAAACAAACTTGGATTAGCTTCTACAATAAAGCAAGCGAAGAAACTTGTTGAAAGAGAAAGAAATGAAGTTTGGGATGCATTAGAGTTAATAGTTAGAGAACATCCGGTTATATTAAATAGAGCGCCAACGCTACATAGATTAGGTGTTCAAGCATTTGAACCAAAATTGATAGAAGGCAATGCCATTGAATTACATCCACTAACTTGTGCTGCATTTAATGCAGATTTTGACGGGGATCAAATGGCAGTACACGTACCATTAAGTTTAGAAGCTCAATTAGAAGCAAGAGTTCTAATGATGTCTACAAATAATATTTTAAGTCCATCAAATGGAAAACCTATAATTGTTCCAAGTCAGGATATGATTTTAGGAATTTACTATCTTTCTCAACCACCTTATCAAACAGATAGAGTTGAGGGATATTTTGTAAATACTTCTGAGATTGAGCATGCTTTAGAAATTGGTCAAATTAAAGTTCATTCAAGAATTGTGTCTAGATTTGCAACTGTTGATGAAAAAGGTAATACTAAATATGAAAAACATATTAGTACTGCTGGAAGATTTTTATTAGCAAACTTAATTCCAAAAAATATAAATAATAAATTTGCATTAGTTGACAGATTATTACCTAAGAAAATAGTATCCGAGGTTATTGATCACGTATTCCGATTTTCAGGTCAGAAAAGCACTGTAATATTTTGTGATAAATTAAAGGATCTTGGATTTAAACATGCTTTCAAAGCTGGAATATCATTTGGTAAAGACGATTTAGTAATTCCAGATAACAAACAACAATTAATTGATGAAACTAAAAAACTAATTTCTGATTATGAAAATCAATATGCAGAAGGATTAATAACTAGAGGTGAAAAATACAACAAAGTTATTGATGCGTGGTCAAAATGTACCGATAAAGTAGCATCAGAAATGATGAAAAGAATTTCTGCTACAGAAATGACTGAAGATGGATTAAAAATTAACTCAGTATTTATGATGGCAGATAGTGGCGCAAGGGGTTCAGCCGCTCAAATGAAACAATTAGCTGGAATGAGAGGTTTAATTGCTAAACCATCTGGAGAAATTATAGAGTCTCCAATTACATCTAATTTTAAAGAGGGTTTAACAGCACTAGAATATTTTAATTCAACACACGGTGCTAGAAAAGGATTAGCTGACACAGCATTAAAGACAGCAAGCTCAGGATACTTAACTAGAAGACTTTGCGATGTAGCTCAAGATTTAACTATTACTCAAGTAAAATGTGATAACCCAAGCTTTATAAAACTTACCGAGGTCTTAGAGGGTGGAAACATAATGGTCAGCTTATCAGAAAGAGCTCTTGGAAGAGTAACCGCAAAAGACGTTAAAAATCCATTAACTGGTGAAGTTTTAATAAAGAAGAATAGTATGATCGATGAAGCTGCATGTGAGAAAATTGACTCTGCTGGTGTAAAAAACTTGAATGTTTACTCTGTAATGACATGTAGTTTAAAAGAAGGTGTATGCGCCACATGTTATGGTAGAGATTTATCAAGAGGTAAAATGGTTCATGTTGGTGAAGCGATTGGAATGATATCTGCTCAGTCTATCGGTGAACCAGGAACTCAGCTTACAATGAGAACTTTTCACGTTGGAGGAACAGCATCAGTTAAACAAGACTCTCAAATTGTATCTAATAATGATGGTATATTGAAAATTGTTAACACAAATCTATTAGTAGATTCAAAAAAGAATTTAATTGTAATGGGTAGAAATACTGAATTATCAATAGAAGATGATAATGGATTACAAGTAGCTGCATATAAAGTTCCATATGGATCAAAACTTTTCTTTGAGAATGGAGATAAAGTTAAAAAAGGTTCTAAAATATGTGAGTGGGATCCATACACAACACCAGTTATTGCTGAAAAAGATGGAATAGCAAACTATGTAGATTTAATAGATGGTGTATCTATTGCTGAAACAACTGATGATGCAACTGGAATTTCTACTAAAGCAGTCGTAGATTGGAAAACTCAATCTAAAAATACAGATTTAAAACCAAGAATTACTTTAAGAGATTCAAAAGGAAATGTTGTTAAAAAAGCCGACGATAATGAAGCAAGATACTACTTAGTTCCAGACTCAATTTTATCTGTCAAAGATGGTCAAAAAATTTCGGCTGGAGATGTAATAGCTAGATTGCCTAAAGAGACTACAAAGACTAAAGATATTACAGGAGGTTTACCAAGAGTTGCTGAATTATTTGAAGCAAGAAAAGCAAAAGATAGTGCAATTATTGCTGAGAATGATGGTAAAGTAATATTTGGTAAAGAGGTAAGAGGCAAGCAAAGAGTAACAATAGAATCTGAAAATGGTGATACTTCAAGTTATTTAATACCAAAAGGAAAACATATTAATTTTAATCAAGGTGAAAAAATTAAAAAAGGTGAATACTTGTTAGATGGTCAACCATTGCCGCATGATATTCTTAGAATTTTAGGTATTGAAGAATTAACTGAATATTTCGTAAACCAGGTACAAGATGTTTATAGACTACAAGGTGTAATAATAAATGATAAGCACATTGAAGTTATTTTAAGACAAATGCTGAAAAAAGTTGAAGTTAAAACTCAAGGCGACAGCACATTACTTCCTGGAGAAATTATTGATAGAATAAGGTTCGAGAATATGAACGAGCAGCTAATTAAAGATGGTAAAAACCCTGCAGTTGGAGAGAGAGTTTTAATGGGAATAACTAAGGCTTCACTTCAAACAGAGTCATTTATTTCAGCTGCTTCTTTCCAAGAAACAACAAGAGTTTTAACAGACGCTGCTATAAAAGGTAAGGTAGATAAGTTATCAGGATTAAAAGAAAATGTTATAGTTGGTAGATTAGTTCCTGCAGGAACTGGATCTGTTAAAAATTTGTGGAACAAGAAAGCTCGTTTAGACGACGAAAAATTCATTGCTGAAAACGAGAAGATCGAGCAAGCAGAAAGCCCCGTAAATCAATAAAAAATCGTCATTTTTCCATGTCTTTTAATTTGACAAATGGAATTTCTATAGTATTTTGTGCGTGTTTTTGGTTGGAATGTAGTGACTAGTTCACTAAACGCTGCCACAAATAACCTGACAGTTATTTCATCTAAAATCAAAATTATATTATATTTTATGCCAACAATAAATCAGTTGCTAAGAAAAGGTCGAGAAAAACAAATTGCTAGGAACAAAGTTCCTGCATTACAAAAACAACCTTTAAAAAGAGGTGTTTGTGTAAAAGTTTATACAACTACACCAAAAAAACCAAACTCGGCACTAAGAAAAGTTGCAAGAGTTAGATTATCAAATGGTTTTGAAGTTACGGCATATATTCCTGGAGAGGGACATAATTTACAAGAGCACTCAGTAGTATTGATAAGAGGTGGACGAGTTAAAGATTTGCCTGGTGTAAGATATCATATACTACGTGGTAACTTAGATACCCAAGGGGTAGCAAATAGAAAACAGAGACGTTCTTTATATGGAACGAAAAAAGGTAAATAATCATGTCTCGAAAAAGAAAAGCTCCCAAAAAAATTCCAATCGTAGATCCTAAATATAAATCAGTAATAATTCCAAAATTAATCAATTCTATAATGTTAGATGGTAAAAAAACTATAGCAGAAAAAATCGTTTATGATGCGATTGATAAAATTAAATCAAAATCAAAAGACGAACCTTTAACAGTATTTAATGATGCAATAAATAATGTAAGACCAACTGTAGAAGTTCGATCAAGACGTGTCGGTGGAGCTACCTATCAAGTTCCAGTAGAAGTTAAAGCTAAAAGGTCACAAGCATTAGCACTAAGATGGATTATTGATGCATCAAGAAAAAGAAAAGATAAAAAAATGTCAGATAAGTTATTTAATGAAATTTTTGATGCTTATCAAAAAAGAGGTTCAGCAATAAAAAAGAAAGAAGATACACATAAAATGGCAGAGTCAAATAAGGCTTTTGCACATTTTAGATGGTAAATAATATGGCAAAAACTCATCCACTAAATAAATATAGAAACATTGGTATCATGGCTCATATAGATGCTGGTAAAACAACAACTACAGAAAGAATTTTATATTATACAGGCAAGAGTCATAAAATAGGCGAAGTTCATGATGGTGCTGCCACAATGGATTGGATGGAACAAGAGCAGGAGAGAGGTATTACAATTACATCAGCTGCTACAACTTGTTTTTGGAGAGAGCATAGAATTAATATTATCGATACCCCAGGACACGTAGATTTTACAATTGAAGTTGAAAGATCTTTAAAAGTTTTGGACGGTGCTGTTGCAGTATTTGATGGTGTTGCAGGTGTTGAACCTCAATCAGAAACAGTTTGGAGACAAGCTGATAAATATAAAGTTCCTAGAATTTGTTTTGTAAACAAACTTGATAGAACTGGAGCAGATTTCTTTAGATGCGTGGATATGATCAAAGATAGGCTTGGAGCTAAACCTTTAGTTATGCAGATACCTATTGGAATAGAGGCATCATTACAAGGTGTTGTTGATTTAGTTAAAATGAAAGCAATAGTTTGGAAAAACGAGGACCTTGGTGCTGAATGGGAAGAAAAAGATATTCCAGATGATCTTAAAGAGACATGTGATAAATACAGACAAGAATTAGTTGAGACTGCTGTAGAGCAAGATGAAAAATTAATGGAAGCTTATTTAGGCGGTGAAGAAATTAAACAAGAAGATTTAATTAAATGTGTAAGAAAAGGATGTTTAAATTTCGAATTCGTACCAGTTTTAACAGGTTCTGCATTTAAAAATAAAGGTGTCCAACCATTATTAGATGCTGTTGTTGATTACTTACCAAGTCCAGAGGACCTTGGATCTATTATGGGAACAAAACCTGGATCCGATGATGAAATTGAAATGAAGTTTGAAGATAGTGCGCCTTTTTCAGCTTTAGCTTTTAAAGTAGCAACAGATCCGTTCGTAGGAAGTCTTACATTTATCAGAATTTACTCAGGCACAGTTAAATCTGGAACTGGAGTTTATAATACTTCTTCAGATAAAGAAGAAAGAGTTGGAAGAATGCTTTTAATGCATGCTAATTCAAGAGAAGACATTAAAGAAGCAAGTGCAGGTGATATAGTTGCGCTCGCTGGATTAAAAAATACAATAACTGGCCATACATTGGCAAATAAAGATGCACCAGTATTACTTGAACCAATGGAGTTTCCAGATCCAGTTATAGAAATTGCAGTTGAGCCTAAATCAAAAGCTGATCAAGAAAAAATGGGTGAAGCATTAGGAAGATTAGCTAAAGAAGATCCATCATTTAGAGTCTCATCAGACGAAGAGTCAGGTCAAACAATAATTAAAGGTATGGGTGAATTACATCTAGATATTATTGTTGATAGAATGAAAAGAGAATTCAAAGTTGAAGCAAATGTAGGTGCGCCTCAAGTTGCTTATAGAGAAACAATATTGAGTGCAGCTGAATTTGATTATACTCATAAAAAGCAGAGTGGTGGAGCAGGACAGTTTGCTAGAGTAAAATTATCTGTTGAACCACTAGAACCAGGCAAGGGTAGAGAAATTGAAAGCAAAATAAAAGGTGGAGCAATACCAAAAGAATTTATACCGGGTGTTGAAAAAGGTGTAGAGACAATAGCCGACGGTGGTATTTTAGCTGGATTTCCTTTAATTGATTATAAAGTTACAATCTTAGATGGTTTACACCATGATGTTGACTCAAGTGTATTAGCTTTTGAACTTGCTTCTAGACAATGTTTTAAAGAGGCATGTGCTCGAGGAACTCTGAAGCTTTTAGAACCAGTAATGAGAGTAGAAGTAGTTACTCCAGAAGATTATATGGGCGATGTAATAGGTGATTTGAATAGTAGAAGAGGTCAAATAAGTACACAAGAGCAAAGAGGAAATGCAACAGTAATAACAGCAATGGTGCCATTAGCAAATATGTTTGGCTATATAAATAGCTTAAGATCTATGTCACAAGGTAGAGCTCAATACTCAATGTTTTTTGATCATTACGACAAGGTTCCACAAAATGTTCAAGACGAGGTAACCAAGAAAACAGGTTAATTATGGATAAACAAAATATTAGAATAAAATTAAGAGCGTATGATAACAAGGTCTTGGATCAGTCCACTGAGGAGATAGTAAATACTGTTAAAAGAACAGGAGCTAATATTAAAGGTCCAATTCCTCTACCTACAAAAATAGAGAGATACACCGTTTTAAGATCACCACATATTGATAAAAAAAGCAGAGAACAATTCGAAACCAGAACTCATAAAAGATTAATAGATATTATTGAACCTACACCTGCAACAGTCGAAGCACTTATGAAACTTGATTTGGCATCAGGAGTAGATGTGGAGATTAAAATATAATGGATAATTTAGCTTTAATAGGAAAAAAAATAGGAATGTCCAGAGAGTTTTTTAAAACTGGTCAATCAGTTCCTGTTACTGTGTTAAAAATGGAGACTGGAAGAGTAATAAACGTTATTAACAAAGAAAACCGTGGATATAGCGCGGTACAAATAGGGTTTGGAAAAATTAAAAACTCAAAATTAACCAAAGCCATGAAAGGTTATTTTGCCAAAAAGAATACTGAGCCAAAAAAAACTCTTAAAGAATTTAGGTTAGAAAATACTGAGAATTTTAAGGAAGGTAATGAAATCGGATTAGAAATATTTGAGAATGTTAAATTTGTTGACGTTAAATCTAAGACAATTGGTAAAGGATTTGCCGGCGCAATGAAAAGACATAATTTTGGAGGGTTAAGAGCTACTCATGGTGTTTCAATTTCTCATAGATCACATGGTTCAACTGGACAAAGGCAGGATCCAGGTAAAGTTTTTAAAGGAAAAAAAATGGCTGGTCATATGGGAGATAAAATTAGAACTATACAAAACATTGAAGTTATAAAAACTGACAAAGAAAACAATTTGCTATATTTAAAAGGTTCTATTCCTGGATCAAAAAATACAGAAGTTTTAATTAGAAAATCAGTGAAAGATATCAACCGAATGTCAATTGAAGAAAAAATTGAGCAAATTGAAAAACAAAAAAAAATAGGTGATAAAAAAAAAAATAAATGAAAATAGATAAATTAAGTATTGACGGAAAAAAACAGAGCATAGAAGTTCTAGATAAAATTTTTAGTGCTAAAGTTAATAATCAATTGGTGAGTGGTGTCATTTATAAATTGAATGCAAACTTTAAAGGTAGAAAAGCAAAGACAAAACAAAGAAATGAGATTACAGGCTCAACATCTAAAATCTACTCACAAAAAGGCACTGGTAATGCCAGACATTCTAGTAAAAAAGCACCCATATTTGTAGGTGGGGGTATAGCTCATGGACCAAAAGGACAGGATAACTATAAAAATAGAAAATTAAATAAAAGTGAAAAAAAAATGAGTATAGCCTCACTTATTACTGAAAAAAATAAATCTAATAACGTAATTATTTTTGAAGATTTTGGAAAAAAAATTGAAAAAACAAAAGAAATGTTTGAACTTTTAAAGAAGTTTGATGCAAATAACTCATTATTAATTGTGGATATAAAATCAAAAGATAATATTTTAAGATCAACAAAAAACATTCCTAATGTCAAAATAACAGATGTAAATCATTTCAGTGCATTTGATTTAGTTAAATATAAAAAAATTATTTTTACTGAGAGTTCAGTTAAAGAATTAGAAAAAAGGTACCAATAATGGATAAACTCAGCTTATATGATAAAATATTGTTTCCTGTTGTAACTGAAAAATCAACAAATTTGTCAGAACAAAACAAAATTGTTTTTAAGGTACCTCAAAGCGCTAATAAAAAAACATTAAAAGGGTCAATTGAAAAAATTTTTAAAGTTAATGTAACAAAAATTAACATTATCAATAAAAAAACACTAATTAAATCTACTAGAGGAAAAAAAGTTAAAAAGAAGGGTTTTAAAAAAGCAATTATCACCCTTAAAAAAGGTCAAAATATTGACTTAACAACAGGTATTTAAATTATGGCTTTAAAAACATTTAAACCTTATACGAAATCCACCAGAGGTACTATTTTAACTAGTAGAGAAGGTCTATGGAAAGGTAAGCCTTACAAGCCATTAACAAGTGCAAATTATTCTTCAAAAGGAAGAAATAATTATGGTCGAATAACTTCACGAAATCATGGGGGTGGACATAAACATAAATACAGAAAAATTGATTTTTATCGAAAAAAAAATGACATGAAAGCAGTTGTAGAAAGAATTGAATACGATCCAAATAGATCATGCCATATAATGTTAGTTAAATTTGAGGATAATCAAAAATTCTATTATCTTGCTCCACAAAAAATAAAAGTTGGTGATCATATTCAAAATGGATCTTCTTCAGAAATTAAAATTGGGAATTGTTTACCATTACAGGATATTCCAGTAGGTATTGATATACACAATGTTGAAATTCAGCCAGGTGCTGGTGGAAAAATAGCAAGGGCAGCTGGTTCATCTGTAACGATTTCAGGTATTGACGGAAATTATTCAATTATAAAAATGACTTCAGGTGAAGTTAGAAAAATAGATTCAAGAGCATTGGCTACAATTGGAGTATTATCTAATCCAGATCAAAAAAACATTAAAATTGGTAAAGCTGGTAGATCAAGATGGTTAGGTAGAAGACCACATACTAGAGGTGTTGTTAAAAATCCAGTAGATCACCCTCACGGCGGTGGTGAAGGAAAATCTGCAGGTGGTAGACATCCTGTTTCTCCTACAGGACAATCAGCTAAAGGATTAAAAACTAGAGATAATAAAAGAACTGATAAATTTATAATAAGAAGAAGAAAGAAGAAGAGAGCTTAATTTATGGCAAGATCTGTTTGGAAAGGACCGTTTGTAGAGGAAAGTTTAATTAAAAAAGTTGAAAAGATTAAAAACGATCCTAATAAAAAACCAATTAAAACTTGGTCCAGAAAGTCTACTATAATACCTGATTTCGTAGGATTTAGTTTTTTAATTTATAACGGTAAAAAATTTATACCAATAACCGTATCTGAAGACATGGTAGGTCACAAATTTGGAGAATTTGCACCAACAAGACAATTTTTTGGTCATACGCCAGCTGATAAAAAAGCAAAAGTCGAGGGTGGAGCAAAAGGAGCTGATAAAAAATAATTATGAGTAATAAAAAAGATATAGAATTAAAACAAGTTAGATCTATTAATAAGAATGTAAGATCTAGTGTAAGAAAATTAAAACCAATACTTAAATCTATAGTTGGTAAAAAAGTAGAAATTGCTATCAGAGATTTATCTTTCTCTGAAAAAAGAATTTCAAGAGATGTTAAGAAAACAATTTCATCAGCAATTGCAAATGCTGAAAATAATTTTCAATACGATATTGACAATTTGGTAGTCAAGGAAGCTTTCTGTGGAAAACAGATTATAATGAAAAGATTTAGAGCAAGAGCAAAAGGTAGAGCGGCAGAGATCATGAAACCATACTCAAATGTAACAATAGTTTTGAGTGAGAAAATGAAACAAAAAGAGAAAGAACATGGGACAAAAAGTTAATCCAGTAGGTTTAAGATTAGGTATTAATAGAGGTTGGGATTCTGTTTGGTATGCAAAAAAACAAGATTTTGGAAACTATTTAATTGAAGATTTTAAAATAAGAGAATTCATTAAAAAAACAGTAGTTAACTCTGGGGTTTCAAAAGTGATGATAGAAAGATCAGCAAAAAAATGTTTTGTGACAATTTATACCTCTAGACCTGGTTTTGTAATTGGAAAAAAAGGAAGCGATATAGAAAAAATAAAAGGAAAATTATCAAGATTAAGTGCTAATGAAATAGTATTAAATATTAAAGAAGTAAAAAAACCAGAAACTAATTCATTTTTAGTTGCTGAGAACATTGCTCAGCAATTAGTTAAAAGAGTTTCTTACAGAAGAGCAATGAAGCGAGCAATGCAATCAGCTTTAAGACTAGGTGCAAAAGGTATTAAAGTATCTTGTAGCGGAAGACTAGGCGGAAATGAAATCGCAAGAACCGAATGGTTAAGAGATGGTAGTATTCCGTCACATACTTTAAGAGCAGATATTGATTATGCTGAAGCAGAAGCTTTAACTACTTATGGAATAATTGGGATTAAAGTATGGATATATAAAGGTGAAATATTTACAAAAGAATTTAGTCAAGAAAGGAATAAAATCTAGTAATGTTACAACCAACTAGAACAAAATTTAGAAAGGCTCACAAAGGTAGAATTCATGGCACTGCTTCGCGATGCAATGCAATGAATTATGGATCATTTGGCTTAAAAGCCATTCAGCCTGAAAGAATAATTTCAAGACAAATCGAGGCTGCAAGGGTTGCTTTAACAAGACATATGAAAAGACAAGGAAGAGTTTGGACAAGAATGTTTCCAAATATCCCAGTATCAAAAAAACCTACTGAGGTAAGAATGGGTAAAGGAAAAGGTTCACCAGAATATTGGGCATGCAGAGTTAAACCTGGAAGAATTTTGTTTGAAGTAGATGGTGTAACTGAGGAAGTTGCTAGAGAAGCACTTTACAAAGCATCAGCGAAATTACCGATAAAATGTAAATTTATAAAGAGAATTTAAATGAAAAAAAGTGAAATAAAAAAAATGACTAAAGATCAAGCTTTGAAAGATATTGATAAGTTAAAAAAAGATCTTTTTAATTTCAGATTTCAAAAAATTAATGGTCAGATAAAAAGTCCATCAAAGATAACTGAAACAAAGAAAAATATTGCAAGATTAAAAACATTAATAGCGAGAAAAGATGCCTAAAAAAGTATTAAATGGAGTGGTTGTAAGCGATAAACCAAATAAAACTATAACAGTTTTAGTTGAGAGAAAATACCAACATCCAGTATTAAAAAAAGTAATTAAAGCCAGAAAAAAATATAGTGTTCATGATGAAGACAATAAATATAAAAATGGAGATAAGGTATCTATTCAAGAGTGCAAGCCTTATTCAAAATCAAAAAAATTTGAAGTTATAGGGGTTTCTAAATGATACAAGTTCAGACTGAATTATTTGTAGCAGATAATACTGGAGCAAAAAAGATTGAATGCATAAAAGTATTAGGTGGATCTAAAAGAAGATACGCAAGTATTGGTGATACTATTGTGGTTGCAGTTAAAGAGGCAATACCAAAAGGAAAGGTTAAAAAAGGTGCTGTACATAAAGCAGTAGTTGTTAGAGTAAAAAAAGGAATCCATAGAAATGATGGATCTAAAGTAAGATTTGATAACAATGCAGCTGTTTTAACAGACGATAAAGGAGAACCAATAGGTACAAGAATTTTTGGTCCTGTAACAAGAGAATTAAGAAATAGAGGACAAATGAAAATAATTTCGTTGGCGCCAGAGGTTTTGTAATGATTAAAAAAGGTGTGAAAGTAAAAATATTGAGCGGTAAAGATAAGAACAAAGATGGTGATGTTATAGAAATTGACAGAAAAAATAATAGGGCAAAAGTTAAAGGTATAAACATGATAAAAAAACATGTGAAAACTACAAAAGAAAAGAAAGGTGGAATAATATCGAAGGAAAACTATATACACCTTTCAAACTTAGCAATTTTTAAAACTAAAAATAAGAATGAGGCGAAGAAATAATGGTACCAAGATTAAAATTAACTATAACTAAAGAAATTGAGCCAACATTAAAAGAAAAATTTGGTTATAAAAATTTATACATGGGTCCAAGAATACAAAAAATAGTTTTAAATATGGGCTTAGGTCTCGATGGCAATGACTCAAAAATTTTGAAATCGTGCCAAGAAGATTTGGCAAATATTACTGGGCAAATGCCTGTATTAACTCAATTTAAGAAATCTATTGCAAATTTTAAAACTAGAAAAAATACAAATTCTGGTTTGAAGGTAACATTAAGAAAAAATAAAATGTACGAATTTATTGATAGATTAACAAATATAGCTTTACCTAGAATAAAAGATTTTAGAGGTTTAAGCCCTAATGGCTTTGACAAATATGGAAATTATACTTTTGGTGTTAAAGAACATATTATATTTCCAGAAGTAAATTTTGATAAAGTTGATAAAATCAGAGGTTTAGATATTACAATTGTGATTAAATCTCAAAAAGTTGAACACAGTTTTGAATTATTAAAACATCTAAATTTTCCATTTAGAGAAACAAGGAGTAATTAATGGCTAAAATGAGCGCAATTAACAAAAACAATAAAAGAATAAAATTATCAGACAAGTTTTATAAGAAAAGATTGAAGCTAAAAAAAATAGTAATGGATAAAAAATTATCTTTAGAAGAAAGATTTAAAGCTCAACAAAAACTATCAAAATTACCTCGAAATTCTGCAAAAGTAAGAATTATGAATAGATGTCAAATCACAGGTAGACCACACGGTGTTTACCGAAAATTAAAAATTTCAAGAATAGCCCTTCGACAACTTGGTTTAGAAGGAAAAATTCCTGGAATGGTAAAATCGAGTTGGTAGAAAGGATAATATGAGTTTAAGTGATCCAATTGGTGATATGCTTGCAAGAATTAAAAATGCTCAAGTGAGAAATCATCGAAAAGTTTTATTACCATCATCAAAATTTAAAGCTAAAATTGCTGATGTGTTAAAATCCGAAGGTTATATTATAGATTATAAAATTAATGATGATAAAAAACCTTCAATTCAAATTAATTTAAAATATAATTTGGGAAATCCAGTTATTAATACTATTGAAAGAATTTCCAAGCCAGGAAGAAGAATTTTTTCTAGCGCAAGCAGTCTTCCAAAAATTAATAATGGTTTAGGCATAGCCATAATATCTACCCCACAAGGTGTAATGACTGATGTCGATGCAAGAAAGAAAAAGCTTGGTGGTGAAATTATTTGTAAGGTCTTTTAATGTCTAAAATAGGAAAAATAAACATACCAATTCCAGAAAAAGTAAAAGTCTTACTATCTGGGAATACTGTTAATGTTGAGGGACCTCTGGGAAAACAGACAATTAAATTAGACTTAGAAATGTTTGAACTTAATATTACAGAGGGTAAAGACGTTTCCATAAAACCTAAAAAACTTGACGATATTTCAAAAAGGTTATGGGGCATGAACAGAAGCTTAATTAATAATGCTATTATTGGTGCAAGTAGTGGTTATGAAAAAGTACTTGAACTTACAGGAGTTGGCTACAGAGCAGCTTTAAAGGGTAATGTTTTAAATATGCAGCTAGGATTTAGTCATGACATTAATTTTGAGATCCCAGATGGTATTAAAATAGCTGTTGAAAAACAAACAACATTAAAAATAAGTGGCTCAAACAAGCAACAAGTAGGGATGGTTGCTTCACAGATTAAAAGCATTAGACCACCTGAACCTTACAAAGGAAAAGGTATAAAAGAAAAAGGTCAATATATTTTAAGAAAAGAAGGTAAGAAAAAATAATGAGATTAAATACAATCGAAAGAAAAAAATTTAGAGTAAGAAAAAAACTTAAAAAAGTATCAAAAGATCGTTACAGATTAAGTGTTTCAAGATCTGCAAAAAATATAAGCGCTCAGATTATAGATGATGTAAAAAATATTACTTTAGTTTCTGCTTCATCAATAGATAAGGGAATTAAAGAACAAAAAAAAAATAAATCAGAATTATCGACAATTGTAGCTGAAATGCTAGCAAAGAAAGCAAATGAAAAAAATATTAAAAAAATTTACTTTGATAGAGGTATTTATAAATATCATGGGAGAGTTAAAATTTTTGCAGATACATTGCGAAAAAATGGAATGGAATTTTAAAATATGGAAAAAAATACAGAATTTGTAGAGAAATTAGTTCATATAAACAGAATTACTAAAGTTGTTAAAGGAGGGAGAAGATTTGGCTTTTCAGCTTTAGTTGTAGTTGGTAACCAGAATGGTAAAATTGGTATTGCGCATGCAAAAGCTAAACAAGTTCCTGATGCAATAAAAAAAGCAAATGAGCTAGCTAGAAGAAAATTGATACAAATACCACTAAGAGATGGAAGAACAATTCATCATGACATATATGGTAAAGATGGAGCAGGCAAAATTAAATTAAGATCTGCACCTAAAGGAACGGGTATTATTGCAGGTGGTCCTGTTAGAGCCGTGTGTGAAGTACTTGGAATAAAAGATATTGTTGCTAAATCTTTAGGTACAGCAAACCCTCATAATGTAATCAGAGCATGCATTAAAGCATTGTCAAAACAAAATTCGCCAAAAAATATCTCGAGTTTAAGAAATAAAAAAATTTCAGAAATAATTGAGAAAAGAGGATAATGACATCTTTAAACACATTAAAAAATTTAAAAACAAAAAAAATTCGTGTAGGAAGAGGTATAGGATCTGGTAAAGGAAAAACTTCAGGCCGAGGTGTTAAAGGACAAAAATCAAGATCTGGAGTAGCTATAAAAAGTTTTGAAGGTGGTCAAATGCCATTATATAGAAGACTACCTAAAAGAGGCTTTAATCCTATAAATAAAAAAAATATAGCGGTAATTAATCTTGGTGATTTACAAAAACTTATTAATGCTAAAAAAATCAGTACAGATATAAAAATAAATATAGAAACGTTAAAAAAATCTAAGTTATTTAGAAAATCAATTAACAAATTTAAAGTCTTATCAAATGGTGAATTAAATTCTAAAATAGATATCGAAGCAGATTATTCTTCAAAAATTACGAAAGAGAAAATTGAAAAAGCCGGTGGACAGATTACTTTAAAAAATCAACCTAAATAATGAGTGCCTCTACACAATCTAATGATTTAAGAAATAGAATAATATTCACATTATTTATTCTTGCGGTATATAGATTGGGTACTTTTGTTCCACTTCCAGGAATTGACCCCGAACAACTCCAAATAATGATGGAAGGAAACCAAAAGGGTTTGTTAGGTATGTTTAATGTCTTTGCAGGGGGTGCCGTTAGTAGAATGGCAATTTTTGCCCTTGGCATAATGCCGTATATATCTTCTTCAATTATAATACAATTGCTTACCGGAGTTTCAGATTATTTCAAAAATTTAAAGGCCCAAGGAGAAATAGGAAGACAAAAAATAACTCAAATAACAAGATATGGAACAGTTTTATTGGCTACCATACAAGGTTATGGATTAGCTGTTGGATTAGAGTCATCAGCAGACTTAGTTATTAATCCAGGAATTTTTTTTAAAATTTCAACTGTTACAACTATTGTTGCTGGAACAATATTTTTAATGTGGCTAGGGGAACAAATTACACAAAGAGGCATTGGCAATGGTATCTCATTAATTATTTTTTCGGGTATTGTTGCTGAAATTCCTAGAGCATTAGTAACAACATTTGAATTAGGAAGAACGGGAGCAATTTCAACTGTAATGATAATATTTATATTTCTACTACTTGTTGCAACTATTATATTTATTGTCTTTATGGAAAGAGCATTAAGAAAAATTCTAATAAATTATCCTAAGAGACAAATGGGAAATAAAATGTATGGTGGAGATTCCTCCCATTTACCTTTGAAAATTAATTCAGCAGGTGTAATACCAGCAATTTTTGCTTCAGCGTTATTATTGTTGCCAGTTACATTTTCAAACTTTAATGTTTCTCAAAATGAAACATTTTTGAATATTTCGTCTTACTTTTCACAAGGTCAGCCTTTATACATGATACTGTATGCATCAGGAATAATATTTTTTACTTTTTTTTATACCTCAATAACTTTTAATCCAACAGAGACAGCTGATAATCTTAGAAAATATGGTGGATTTATACCTGGGATTAGACCTGGAGAAAGTACTGCATTATATATTGATACAATTCTTACAAGACTAACAACAATAGGTGCATTATATCTTACACTAGTTTGTTTAATGCCAGAATTTTTAATTGCAAATTATCCTATTCCATTTTATTTGGGTGGTGCTTCAGTTTTGATTGTTGTTGTAGTTGCAATTGATACTGTTACTCAAATTCAAACAAGAATGATGAGTTCTCAATACGAGCAACTTATTAAAAAAACTAAATTTGGTAGATAGGTGAATATAATATTGTTTGGTCCTCCAGGAGCTGGGAAAGGTACCCAAGCTAAATATCTTGTAAAAAAATTGAATGGTTATCAAATTTCTACTGGAGATATTTTAAGAGAAGAAATAAAAAAAGATACAGATATAGGAAAAAAAATAATAAATCATATGAATGAAGGAAAATTTGTAAGTGACGAAATTGTAAATAGTCTTTTAAAAAATCATGTCTTTGATCCTATTAAAAAAGAAAAATTAATTTTTGATGGTTATCCCAGGTCTATAACCCAAGCAAAAAATTTAGATGCATTACTGATAGATTCAAAGCAGAAAATAAATCATATTTTTTTCTTAAATGTAAATAAAGAGACTATTGTAAAAAGAATTAAGAAAAGAAAAATTTTAGAAAAAAGATCTGATGATGATTTAGATACAATACTAAAAAGATATGATACTTATATAGAAACGACTAAACCCGTATTGGATTTCTATTCTAAAAATTCTAATTTTCATGAAATTGATGGAGCAATGGAAATTGATCAAATAACAAGTAAAATAGAGACTTTTTTGAATGTTTAAGACGTTGACTTTGACTAATCTTCTTATATAACAGGCTCAATTTATCACAAAAATTATGGCTCGTATTGCAGGTGTAAACATACCACAAAATAAATTAGTTCATGTTGGACTAACCTATATTTATGGCATAGGAAATAAATTTTCTAATCAGATTTGTGCTGAATTAGAAATACCAAAATCAAAAAGAGTTAATGAATTAACCGATGAACAAATTTTAAAGATTAGAGAATTCATTGATCAAAAATTTACTGTTGAAGGTGATTTAAGAAGAGAAACTTCGTTAAGTATAAAAAGATTAATCGATCTAGCAACCTATAGAGGATCCAGACATAGAAAAAAACTTCCTGTTAGAGGTCAGAGAACAAGATGTAACTCCAGGACAAGAAAAGGAAAAGCCATTGCAATTGCAGGTAAAAAATTAACTCCACTTAAAAAATAATGAAAAAAGAAGTTACCGAAAACAAAGAACAGAATAAAGAGGTTAAATCTAAAAAAAGTTCTTATTCCAAAAAGAAAAAAGGAAAAAAGAATATTTTGAATGGAATTGCTTATGTCCAATCTACTTTTAATAACACTATTGTTTCAATTGCTGACACAAGTGGCAATGTTGTTTCTTGGGCATCAGCCGGCCAAAAAGGATTTAAAGGTTCACGTAAGTCTACACCATATGCAGCACAAGTTGCTGCTGATGCTGCAGCTGCTAAAGCTTTAGAGGTTGGAATGAAAATTTTATCAGTTGAAGTTAAAGGACCAGGATCTGGAAGAGAAACTGCTTTGAGAGCTTTGCAAGCTAGAGGATTTAAAATTATATCAATTAAAGACACAACACCTATGCCACACAATGGTACGAGACCACCTAAAAAAAGGAGAGTTTAATGGAGCAAACAGAAGTAAATTCAAAAAATTGGAAATCATTAATTAAACCGGCAAAACTAGACGTTCAATTAAGTGATGATAAATCATTTGCAAAAATCACAGCTGAACCACTAGAAAAAGGATATGGATTAACTCTTGGTAATTCACTCAGAAGAATTCTCTTATCCTCAATTAGAGGTACTGCTGTAACATCAATCCAAATAGATGGTGTATTACATGAATTTACATCAATTAAAGGTGTTAGGGAAGACGTCACTGATATAGTTTTAAACGTAAAATCTTTAGCTCTTAAAAGCTCATCTGATGAGCCAAAAAAGTTAATACTTGATGCAAAAGGCCCAGGAGAAATAAAAGCATCAGATATAACTCAAGTTACTGATATTGAGATATTAAATCCAGATTTAGTTATTTGCAACTTGGATGAGAATACCAAGTTTCATATGGAAATGTCAGTTGGCACTGGAAAAGGATATGTTTCAGCTGATATGAATAAGCCAGAGGAGCCTCCTCTAGGTTTAATACCCATAGATTCATTGTTTAGTCCTGTAAAAAAAGTATCTTACTCTGTTAGTACTGCTAGAGAGGGAAAGGCTTTAGATTACGATAAATTGACAATGGAAGTAGAAACAAATGGATCAATATCAGCAGAAGATGCTGTAGCTTATTCAGCAAGAATATTTCAGGATCAGTTGGGCATGTTTGTCAATTTTGATGAACCACAAGAAGTAATTGTTAAAGAACAACCGTCAGAACCAGAATTCAATAAAAATTTATTAAGAAAAGTAGATGAATTAGAACTTTCTGTAAGATCTATGAATTGCTTAAAGAATGATAATATTATTTACATAGGTGATTTAGTACAAAAATCTGAGGGTGAAATGCTAAGAACACCTAATTTTGGAAGAAAATCATTAAATGAAATCAAAGAAGTATTAACTGGAATGTCATTATATCTAGGAATGGAAATTCCAAACTGGCCACCAGATAATATTGCAGAACTATCTAAGAAACTAGAGGAAGCCATATAATGAGACACAAAATGGGCTATAAAAAGCTCAATAGAACCTCAGAACATAGAAAAGCTCTTATTAAAAATATGCTTAACTCATTAATAAAATATGAGCAAATAACAACAACTTTGCCCAAAGCAAAAGCATTAAAGCCTCAAGCAGACAAAATCATAACATTAGGCAAGAAAGATACATTGTCTAATACAAAAACTTTAATCTCAAAGTTACAAGACATTAAATCCACAAATAAAGTTAAAAAAACCCTTTCTAAAAGATACGAAAGTAGAAAAGGCGGATATACAAGAATTATCAAGGCTGGATTTAGATATGGTGATAATGCTCCAATGGCAGTAATCGAGTTTGTTGACAGGGATATTGAGGCAAAAAGAGTAGATAAAAAAAAGAAAGATCCAGCTAAAGATCAAAAAAAAGAAGCCCCTAAAGAAGTAACAGCTTAATTAAATAAATGAAAAAGCTACTAAACGTTGATAAGACGTTCAATGGTATGCGTATTGATAGATTTTTAAGAAATCACTTTGGTCAGATTCCACAAAGTCTAATTGAAAAAAACTTAAGAAACGGGAGAATTAAGTTAAATAAAAAAAAAATTAAAAGCTCAAAAAAAATTCAATTTAAAGATAAAATTGAATTATATAATTTTGAATTTAAAAAAATTATAAAACAAAATAAAGAAAAATTTAATCCAAGCAATGAAATTATTAAAGAAAATGAAGATTTAATTATTGAAAATAATGACAATTTTGTTGTTCTAAATAAACAAGCAGGAATTTCAGTGCAGGGTGGTACAAAATCTAAAAAGAATATAATTGATATATTTGCAAAAAGTAATTTATTTAAAGATGAGAAACCTTATTCTGTTCACAGATTAGATAAGGATACATCTGGTGTTTTTATAATTGCAAAAAATAGAGAAACAGCCCAACTACTCACTTCACTTTTTAGATTAAGAAAGGTTTATAAAACTTATTTAGCAATATGTAATGGTGAATTAGTTTTAAACGATAAAGGCATTTTAAAGGATGATTTAATTAGATTTGAAAATAAAAAAAAAATTGTTGAAAAAGCTGAAACAAAATATGAAATTTTAGATAAAAATAATAATGCAACCTTCATTCAACTAAATCCAATAACAGGAAGAAAACACCAACTAAGAAAACAATTATTTGATCTAGGAAATTCAATTATTGGTGATAAAAAATATAATTCAACAAATAATTCAAAAGTAAATAATAAAAATTTAATGTTACATTCTTATGAAATAAAATTTAAAATTAATGAAAAAAAATATACTTTTAGAGCCACTCCACCAGATTATTTTAGAAATATGTTAAAAACAAAAAGACTTAATTTTTAATATTAGATAGAAAATTTTTTATTAAATCGTTCTCAATATTCCTATAATTTTGTTTTTTAATCTTGTTTAAATTTGAAACTCCTCTATCTCTGACTCCACATGGAACTATCTTTTCATATGCATTAAGATCATTAGATATATTTAGTGCAAATCCGTGATAAGCAATCCATTTCTTTACTTTTATTCCTATTGCTGCAATTTTATCTATTTTACCAGATTTGTGCTCATACCAAACTCCAATATTTTTTCTATCAGCAAAACACTTTATATTGTAAATCTTTAAAGTATCTATAATTGTCTTTTCGATTGCAGTAATTATTTTTTTTATATTTTTACCTCTTTTATTTAAGTCGATGACAAAATAAAAAATTAATTGACCAGGACCATGATATGTTATTTTTCCACCTCTATTAGTTTTAATAAAATTTATAGATTTATCTAAAATTTCATTATTACTAAAACTTGTTCCACCTGTATAAATCTCTTCATGTTCAAGTATCCAAATAAGTTCCTTTTTTTTATTTACTTTGATTTGTTCTAATCTATCTTCAAGTATATCAATCGCGGATATATATTTTATTGGTTTTTCTGACTTTTTGATCTCTATTGTCATTATAAATTTGTATTATTTTTTATTTGTATTAATAGTGCCAACTAAATTATAGGTAAATTTTATGACTATAGTGAAAAAAATAAAAGATAAAAAAGTTAATTTTGAATTTAACAAAGAATTCATCAAAGTTGTCACAGATAAAATTGCCTTAAATGATGCTGGATTTATAACAAATTCGTTTAATGCTATGCATCCAGCAGATGCTGCTGACATAATTGAACATTTAAGTCAAAATGATAGAGAAAATTTAATAAAATTAAATAGTTTCAAAGTTGATCCTGAGGTTTTTGTTGAATTAAATGAGTCAATTCAGTCTGAAATGATCGCTTATTTATCATCTGACTCAATAGTAAACATACTAAAAAATTTAGAGTCAGATGATGCTATTAAGATTTTAGAAAATGTAGATGAAAAAGACAAAAATATAATTCTTAGCTCATTACCACCAAAAGACCGATTTGCTTTACTTGAGAGTTTAAGTTACCCAGAAGATTCTGCTGCTAGATTAATGCAGCGTGAATTTACAGCTATACCAAGTAATTGGTCTGTAGGACAAACGATAGACTATCTAAGAGAAAATAAAGAACTTCCAGAAGAATTTTTAGAAATATTTATAGTTGATCAAGAATTCAAACCTATCGGTACAGTTCCTTCATCAAGAGTGTTAAGAACTCCAAGAGACACAAAAATGATGTCTATAATGGCCGAGTCTCAAACTTTAATACCAGTTGATATGGATAGAGAGGAAGTCGGTAATTTGTTTGAAAATTATAATTTGAGTTCAGCAGCTGTAGTAGATAAGTCTAATAAACTAGTTGGGATGATAGCTTATGATGATGTTTTAACAGTATTAAAAGAGGAAGCTGAAGAGGACGTACTTAGATTAGCTGGAGTAGGTGATGAAGAAATAACTGATGGAGTAATAACAAAAACTAAGAGAAGATTTAATTGGTTGTTATTAAACTTGTTTACTGCTTTTCTTGCAACTTATTGCATTAGTCTATTCGGTGCTACTATAGAGCAAATGGTAGTATTGGCTTTTTTAATGCCAATCGTAGCATCTATGGGTGGTAACGCTGGCATGCAAACATTAGCTGTCACAGTGAGATCTTTAGCAACACAGGATTTAACAAAAAATAATTTTACGAATAATATTATTAAAGAATTTAATATTGGAGTTTTAAATGGAGTTATTTTTGCAATTATAAGTTCTTTGATAGTTCAACTATGGTTTAATGATATTCAGCTCTCCCTAATAATCTCAATTTCAATGGTTTTAACTATGATAGTTGCAGGTCTTTTTGGTATATTAGTGCCTGTAACATTAAATAAAATGAAAATTGATCCTGCAATTTCCTCTAGTGTTTTTGTTACAACAATAACAGATGTAATTGGATTTGTATCTTTCTTAGGTGTGGGAGCTTATTTTTTATAATCAAAAGTTATCAATCAATCTTACTCCATTAATATGATAGGCAATAAATAGTCTATATTTTGATTTAAAATTATCTAATTTCATTTTTTTCTCATCTCTAAATTCAAGATAATCAATTTTAATTTTAAATTTATTTTCAAGCTCATATTTGGATTTTGACAAATCCACAAATTTATTAGTTTGTGAGAGTCTTTTAATCTTATCCAATTTAAGGGCTATTTTCGATGCTTTTTTTATAGATGATTTATTTAACAATTTGTTTCTTGTAGATAAAGCAATTTTATTATTTTCTCGAATAGTAGGACAACCAACAATATTTATTTTATATTTTTTACCTAATATTCTTTTAATTAACATGTATTGTTGAAAATCTTTTTCACCCATATAAACATACTTAGATTTAACAATAGATAACAATTTATTCATCACTTTTAATACACCCTCAAAATGGCCTATTCTATATTTAGCACACAAAATTTTATCAGATCTATTAAGTTTAAAATTTTTTATTTTATTTTTATATATTTCATTGACTTCAGGTAAAAACAAATAATTAACTTTGAGTTTTTTTAATATTGAAATATCTTTTCCTATATTCCTAGGATAATTCTTAAAATCTTTTTTTTTATTAAATTGTGTTGGATTGACAAAAATACTAACTATTGTTTCTTTGTTATTTTTTTGTGAAATTTTTATTAAAGATATGTGGCCTTTATGAATTCCACCCATTGTAGGCACAAATCCGACATTTTTGTAATTTTTTACTGCCTTATTTAGTTCAAAAACATTTTTTAAAATTTTCATTTTTAATAAATATGATTATAAGTAAAACATCTTAATGATTAAACAAGCTATAATTCCTCTTGCTGGTTTGGGTACACGTTTGCTACCCTTGACAAGTGTTTTTCCTAAAGAATTGCTTCCAATAAATGGAAAACCAGGAATTGAGTATATTTTAGATGAATGTATTGAAGCTGGAGTAAATGAAATAATTTTTATTATTTCTAAAAAAAAAGAGATAATAAAGAAATATTTTAATAATGATAATTTTTACAAATCAATCATAAAAAAAAAGAGTGATCCCAGAATAATTAAAGAATATAAAAAAATTCTTTTTTTTAAAAAAAAAATTAAATTTGTTTATCAAAATAAACCGCTGGGAACTGGAGATGCTCTACTTAAAACTAAAAAATTTATAAAAAATAATTATTTTTTAATGCTGTTACCAGATGATTTAATTATGAAAAAGAATTGCTCAAAAGATATGATAAAAATTCACAAAAAATATAAATGTTCTGTAATGGCCAGTATGAAAGTTAAAAAAAATAATGTAGATCGTTGGGGTATATATTCAATAACCAAAAACTTAGATAAATTAAATTTTAAAATTGCAGATGTAACTGAAAAACCCAATACCAAAGATGCTCCCTCAAATAATGCTGTCATAGGAAGATATATATTGTCAAAAAAAATTTTTAATTATTTAAAAAATCAAAAAAAAGGAAAAGGTGGTGAAATACATATTACAGACTCAATAAAACAAATGATATTAGATGAAAATTTGTTTATTGGTCATAAATTCAAAGGTAAATATTTAGATTGTGGATCTATGCACGGTTATATAAATTCAGCACTTGAGATTTCTAAATTATGAAAATTTGCATGATAGGATCAGGCTACGTTGGGCTGGTTAGTGGAGCTTGTTTTTCAGATTTAGGTAATACAGTTACTTGTGTTGATATAAATAAAGACATAATTAGTAATTTGAATAAAGGAATTGTTCCAATTTTTGAATTAGGTTTACAGGAACTAGTTATTAGAAATTTAAAACAAAAGAGACTTTTCTTCTCTAATGATGTTTCCAATTCAATCAAAAGATCAGATATCATTTTTATATGTGTGGGAACACCAACAAAAAAAAATAATAATGCTGATCTAAAATATGTTTACAATGTGGTAAAAAAAATTAAATCCAATCTCAACAAATATAAAATTATAGTAACTAAATCTACAGTTCCAGTTACAACTGGTGATAAAATAGAAAAAATTTTAAACACAAAATATAATAAAAATAAATTTGATGTTGTTTCAAATCCAGAATTTTTAAGAGAAGGAGAAGCCATAAGAGACTTCCAATATCCAGATAGAATAGTAATTGGAACTAATAGCCATAAAGCAAATAAGATAATGAAAAATCTTTATCTTCCATTAATTAAAAAAGGTAGTAGATACATTAATACCTCAAGAAGGTCTGCTGAATTGATAAAATATGCTTCTAATGCTTATTTAGCTACTAAAATTACTTATATAAATGAAATGGCAAATATATGTGAAAAATTAAATATAGATGTTCATGATGTTGCAACTGGAATGGGTTTAGATGAAAGAATTGGAAGTAGATTTTTAAGACCTGGCCCAGGTTTTGGTGGTTCTTGTTTTCCAAAAGATACTAGGGCTCTGATATCTACTTCAAATAAATTTAATACTAATTTATCAATAGTAAAAACAGTTATTCAATCTAATGATAACAGATATAAATTACTTATAAATAGAATTTCAAAAATTTTAAAAAATAAATTTAAAAATAGAAAAATTACATTTCTTGGCGTTACCTTCAAGGCAGGTACAGATGATATGAGAGAGTCACCTGCATTAAAGTTAATTCCAAAACTGCTCAAAAAAGGAGCCATCATAAATTATTATGAGCCAACCGGTTCAAAAAAAGAATTTATTTCAAAAAAAATTATGTGTAACTCAAATATTCATGATGCATGTAAAAATTCAGAATTAATAATAATTCACACTGAATGGAATGAATTTAAACAACTTAATTTTAAAAAAATTAATAAAAATAAAAATTTAAAAGTATTTGATATGAGAAATCTTTACTCTCCAAGTGAAATGCTTAAATCTAAAATAAAATATTTTGGAGTTGGAAGATAATTATTGTAGATCAAATATAGCATCTACTTCAACAGCAACTCCTAAAGGAAGACTATTTGTACTAATAGCAGCTCTAGAATGCGAACCAGATTCACCAAATACACTTTTTATTAAATCTGAAGCTCCATTTATTACTTTTGGTTGTTCAGTAAAATCATTTGTTGAATTAACATAACCAGTAAGTTTTAAACATGATTTGATTTTAGATAAATCACCACCACATGCTTTTTTTGCTTGCGAAATTATACTTAGTGCACATCTTTTTGCCGCTTCATAACCTTGTTCAGTATTATAATCTTTTCCAAGCTTTCCCTTAATTAAATTTCCACTCTCATCAATAGATATTTGACCAGATATATATAGTAAATTTCCAGACATTCTCGTAGCAGCATATGATCCAACAGGGTCACTTGCTTCTGGTAGTTTGATATCTAGATTCTTTAAATTTTCATCTGCGGACATTATTTACTTTTCTTTTTTTTTTTATTTCTATCGTATTCTTTTCTTTTCTCAATTAAAATTAATGCTTCTTCCATAGTTAATTCAACAGGATCCTTCTCTTCGGGTATAGTTGCATTTAACGATTTGTATTTTATATAAGGACCGTATTGACCTTTCATGACTCTTACAGGTTTCTTGTCTTCAGGGTGTTCTCCTAAATCTTTTATTATAGATGATGAAATTCTTCCTGGTTTAGCTTCAGCAATTAATGTAACAGCTCTATTTAATCCAATTGTGAATAATTCATCCACATTTTCTAGTCTAGCAGATTTATTTTCACATTTAAGGTAAGGACCAAATCTTCCAACATTCACAGTAATATCCTTATCATTTTCAGGATTTTTACCTAAACTTAATGGTAATGAGCATAAGTATTTTGCCTTTTCTAAATCAATATTTTCAATCTCAATTCCTTTAGGGATAGAAATATTTTTTAAATTATTTTCTTCTTTTTTTAATTTTCTTTTTTTCTTTTTTGTTTTTTCATCTTCCTCTATAAATTCTTTTTCAAATTGCAAATATGGACCAAATCTTCCATTTTTAAGAAAAATATCTTTACCTTTATCATTTTTTCCAATGAATTTAGGTTCTGCCAGTGTCAATTGTTGTGCTGCTTTAGATTTTGATAGTGGTCTTGTAAATTTACATTCTGGATAATTTGAACACCCAATAAAAGCACCTCCTCTAAAACTATTTTTTAAACTTAGTTGGCCTGTTTCACATAGTTTGCATTTTCTATCAATATTTCCATCCTTATCGACCTCAAATATTAGCGATCCAAGACTTTCATTTAATAGGTCTAATACTTCTCTGGTTCTTTTTTCTTTCACACCTGAAACATTAGAATTAAAATCTTTCCAAAAGTTCTCTAAAACTTTTATCCAATTTTCTTTGCCTGATGTTATATCATCTAATTGATCCTCTAATTTTGCAGTAAAATCATAATCTACATATTTGGTAAATAATTTTTCTAAAAAAGCAGAAAGTAATTTTCCTCTATCGGTTGGGAAAAATCGTTTATTATTTATATCAGCATAACCTCTATTTGCTATTACTGAAATTATACTTGCATAAGTAGATGGTCTTCCAATTCCTAGCTCCTCTAATTTTTTAACTAGACTTGCCTCAGAATATCTAGGTGGTGGTTGTGTATAATGTTGTTCATCAATATGATCTTCAAACATTACGTCACCTTTATCAACATTAGGCAAAGTATTTTCATTGTCATCATCATTTTCGTCGATTTTATAAAGTTTAAGGAAACCATCAAATTTTAATGTTGAACCACTAGCTTTGAATATGTTTTTATCGTCGTTAGAATTGATTGTAATAGTTTTTCTATCAAATTTTGCTGACTGCATTTGTGATGATAAAGATCTAGACCATATTAAATTATAAAGTTTATATTGATCAGTACTTAAATATTTTTTCATATCTTCTGGTTTTCTAATTATTTCTGTTGGACGTATCGCTTCGTGAGCTTCTTGAGCGTTCTTTGCTTTTTTGCCACTATAATTTAGAGGTTGTTCAGGTAAATATTTATCACCATAATTCTGCATTATAAAATCTCTAAAAGATTTTACCGCATCTTTTGAAATATTAGTTCCATCTGTTCTCATATAAGTAATTAATCCTACGGTTTCACCTTCAATATCAATTCCTTGATATAGTCTTTGAGCAATTTGCATTGTTCTTGATGCTCCAAAACCAAGTTTACTTGATGCTGTTTGTTGTAATGTTGATGTAGTAAAAGGTCCTGACGGATTTCTGTTATAAGTTTTTGAGCTTATATCTGTTATATTGTATTTTTTATTTTTTATTTGAGATAAAGCATCATTAATATCTTGTTTGTTTTTAAATGAAAATTTTTCAACTTTATTTCCATTCAATTGAGAAATAGTTGTATTTATTTTCTCTTTTTTATTATTCTTAAAAATTATGTTTAAAGTCCAAAATTCTTTAGGTTGAAAAACTTCTATTTCATGTTCTCTTTCGGTTAATAGTCTTAGAGCTACAGACTGAACACGACCCGCAGATTTTGAACCTGGTAATTTTGTCCATAGAATAGGGGAGATATTAAAACCTACTAAATAATCTAGAGCTCTTCTTGCCATATAAGCGTCAACTAAATGAGGTTCTATTTTTCTTGGATTGTCTATTCCATTTGTAACAGCTTTTTTTGTTATTTCGTTAAAAACAACTCTTTCAACTTCTTTATCTTTTAATAATTTTTTTTCTTCAAGAAACTCTTTTACATGCCAAGCGATTGCCTCACCTTCTCTGTCAGGGTCAGTAGCTAGAATAATTTTTTTTGAATCTTTAGCGCTATCAGTAATTTCTTTTAAATATTTTTTTGAAAAACTATCTACTTCCCAAATCATTTTAAAATCATTTTCAGGATCAACAGAACCATTTTTCGAAGGCAGATCTCTTATATGCCCATAACTTGCAAGAACTGTATAATCTGATCCTAAATATTTATTAATTGTTTTTGCTTTAGCTGGACTTTCAACAATTACTAGATTCATATTTAGAGAACGTACTTAAAACAGTTAAACTGTCAAATTATTAAATTTTTGTCTTAGTTTCTTCTTTATTTATCAAGCGTTTAACGTTTTCTCTATGAGTGTAAAAAATTAAAATAAACATTATGAAGTAGAACATAATGTTATCATTGCTATAAAAAAATATAAAAATAGGAATACTTAATGATCCAAGAATTGATCCTAACGATGAATATTTAGAAATTAAATATGTAATTACCCAAACAATACCAAAAACAATACCTAAAAAATAATTTAGAATAATCAACATTCCAACATATGTTGCAACACCCTTACCACCTTTAAATTTTAACCATATTGGAAAAACATGTCCTAAAAAAACAGATAGTGAACAAATGTAAATAAATTCTGGATAATTTAATTTAACATAAATTATTGGCAAAACCGCTTTTAAAATGTCTAGTATTAAAGTTGAGTAACCTAAAAATTTATTACCAGTTCTTAAAACATTAGTAGCGCCTATATTACCTGATCCTGTTCCTCTTATATCTTTTTTTAAAAAAATTTTTGTTAATAAAAAACCAAAAGGAATAGAACCTAATAAATATGATAAAAGTGATAAAATAAAAATTTCCATTTAAATATTGTAAAGCTCTTGTCCTTTTACGTATGTATTGGTCACTTTTCCTTGTAATCTCTTATTTTCAATTGACGTATTTTTTGATTTAGAAACCAAATTTTCTTGCTTTACTATCCAAGGTTTATTTATATCCACAATACAGAAATCTGCATCATTACCTACGGATAAATTACCTTTATTGATTTTCAAAATTTTTGCTGGATTGGAGGTTAATGCAGCAATAATTTTTTCAAGTTTTACAGATCCATTGTGATATAATTCTAACGACAAGGATAATAAAGTTTCAATACCAGTTGCTCCCGTTGCTGCTTGAGCAAATGTTAATCTTTTTTGCTCTTCATCTTCAGGTTTGTGATCTGAAACTATTACATCGATTGTACCATCATTTAGTCCTTGCACTAAACTTAATCTATCATCTTCAGTTCTAAGTGGCGGTGACAATTTTAAAAAAGTTCTAAAGTCACCAATATCATTTTCATTTAAAGATAAATTATTTATTGATACCCCACAGGAAAATCTTACTTTATCTTTTCTATGTTTAATAATTTCAACTGCTTTTCCTGATGAAATCTGAGAAATGTGATAACGACAATTATATTCTTCTAATAATGTTAAATCTCTCTCTATAATTATTAGTTCAGCTATTTCTGGGATACCTTGCAAACCAAGTTTTGTCGAAATTATTCCATCATTTATCATGCCATTTTCAGCTAATTCTTGATCTTCCGCATGTTGCATTATTAAAGATCCTAAATCTTTTGCTGAATTCATTATTCTGGACATAACTCTTGTATTTTGAATTGTTTTAATTCCATCTGTAAATGCTATTATCCCTTTACTTTGCAGAAGACCAAACTCTGTCATATTTGTACCTTCAGTGCCCTTTGTTAGAGAAGCTGTGGGAAATATATTAATTTTTGATTTATCTCTTCCTCGTCTTTTTAAAAAGTCTACTATTGAAACGTTGTCGATTATTGGATCAGTATTAGGCATTGTTACAACTGAAGTTACTCCCCCAGATAATGCAGCATTGCTCAAAGTTCTAAAATTTTCTTTATATTCATAACCTGGCTCGCCGACAAATACTCTCATATCAACTATACCTGGGAAAATATAATTCTCTTTTAAATCAATAACTTTTTCTCTACTAGGAATATTGTTTTTATTCACCTTTTTGCCAACACCTTCAATTTTTCCATCTTCTCCTATTATTAATCCTCCTATTTCACTTATGTTGTTATGAGGATCAATTATATTTGCGTTAATAAAGTATTTTTTTTTCATCATTCACAAAAAATTTTTAAACATGCCATTCTTATCGCAACACCTAATTCAACTTGTTCTTTTACAACACTCATATTGGTGTCATCAGCTAGTTTTGTATCAATTTCAATACCGCGGTTCATTGGACCAGGATGCATAATAATTGAATCAGATTTTGCATATTCTAATTTATCCTGTGTTAGTCCATAGTATTCATAATACTCTCTATTAGATGACAAGAATGAACTACTCATTCTTTCATTTTGAAGTCTAAGCATCATTACTATGTCGCAATCTTTTACACCTTTCTTCATATTTGAAAAAATATTAACTCCAAATTTCTCTATATCTTTTGGTAAAAGGTTTGAAGGAGCTACAATGTTAACTTCGGCACCCAACATGTTTAGCAAGTAAATATTAGATCTTGCTACTCTTGAATGTAGAATATCTCCACAAATTGCAACCTTTAATCCTTGAATTTTTTTTTTCCTATTCAATATAGTTAATGCATCAAGTAATGCTTGGGTAGGGTGCTCTCTCCTTCCATCACCAGCATTTAAAACAGCACAATTAACTTTTTGAGATAAAAGATTACAAGCTCCTGAATCTTGATGTCTAATAACTATTATATCAGGATGCATTGCATTTAATGTCATTGCAGTGTCTATTAGCGTTTCACCTTTTTTAATTGCTGAGTTTGTTATATTCATTGACATAACATCTGCACCCAATCTTTTTCCTGCTAGTTCAAAGGAGCTTTGTGTTCTTGTTGATGGTTCAAAAAAAAGGTTAATTTGTGTTTTTCCCTTAAGTAAATCTAATTTTTTATTTTTACTTTTGTTTAATTCAATAAATTTTTCAGCTTCTTTTAAGATTAAATTAACATCATTTATTGATAAATCTTGAATACCTAGGAGATGTTTTTGAGAAATTTTAATAGCTTTGGTTTTAGTTGCCATTAAAACCAACTCTATAGCCACAAAGGTTGATTAATGCAAGTATTAATTATTAATAAAATCTATGGCACCCTGTAAGATAAATGCAGCAGCATTTTTATCTATATTTTTTTCTCTTTTAGTTACGTTAATACCTAAATTTTTAGTTAATTTAAACGCCCCAACTGTTGATAATCTTTCATCCCAAAGACTTATTGGAAGATCAATTTCTTTTGATATTGCTTTTGACACATCATTGACTGATTGAGAAGATTTACCAAAGTTTCCGTCCATATTTATTGGATTACCAATAATTATTCCTTTAATATTATTTTCTTTAATAATATCCTCTAATTCATTGATAAGATCCTCAAATTTGGATTTGTTTATTGTTTTAAGCGGTGTGGCAATTTTTTGATTTTCATCACATATAGCTATACCAATTCTCTTTGAACCTAAATCAAGACCAATTAATCTAGATGTATTTAGCTGTTTCTTTTTAAATTCCTCAATTGTGATCATATTGTATATTATTTACTTAAGTGATAGTTTGCGGCAATATTTTTACCATATGAGTATAGATCTTAAAACAGTAAAGCATATTTCGAAATTAGCAAGAATTTCTATTGATGATGAAAAAGCTAACAAATTAAAGGGCGACTTAAATAATATATTTGAATTTATAGAAAAATTAAATGAATTAAATACTGATAATGTTCAAGCTTTAACATCAATTGCTGAGACTACTCTAAGATTTAGAAAAGATGAAATAAAATCAGAAAATATCAGAGAAAAAATTTTAAAAAACTCACCTGAAGAAAATAAAGATTTTTTTGTTGTACCAAAGGTTGTTGAATAATGTCAGATATAACAAGTCAAAGTTTATTCGAATTAACATCGAATATAAAAGAAAAAAAACTATCGTCAGAGGAAATTACTAAAGCATTTATAAGTCGTGCTGAAAAATCAAAAAAATTAAATGTTTATGTTACGGATAATTTTGAGAAAGCAATAGATCAATCAAAGAAATTTGATTCTAATCCTAACTTAGACTCTAAACTACCAGGTATTCCTATTGCTGTTAAAGATTTATTTTGTACAAATGGAGTTAGAACAACGGCAGGTAGCAAAATATTAAATAACTTCGTTCCCACATATGAGTCTACAGTTACTCAAAATTTATGGAGTCAAGGAGCAATACTTCTTGGTAAACTTAATTGTGATGAATTTGCTATGGGCTCTTCAAATGAAACTAGTTTTTTTGGAAATGTTCAAAATCCAGTAGGAGAAAATTTAGTTCCTGGTGGATCTTCAGGAGGTTCTTCTGCAGCTGTTGCTGCAAATTTAACTCCAGTTACCATTGGAACAGATACAGGTGGATCTATTCGTCAACCAGCATCATTTACAGGAACTGTTGGACTTAAACCTACATATGGAAGTTGTTCTCGTTATGGAATTGTAGCATTTGCTTCATCTTTAGATCAAGCAGGACCTATGACGAAAAATGTAAGAGACTGTTCAATGCTTTTAGAGGTGATCTCTTCATTTGATCAAAAAGATTCAACTTCAATTGATTACAAAAGAAATTATTATTCAAAAGAATTATCAAAAGATATTAAAGGAAAGAAAATTGGTATTCCTAAAGAATATAGAGTTGACAATATGCCTGACGAAATTGAACAGCTATGGAAAAATGGTATCTCATATGCAAAAGATTGCGGAGCAGAAATTATCGATATTTCGCTTCCACATACTAATTACGCATTACCAACTTATTATATAGTTGCACCAGCTGAAGCATCTTCAAATCTAGCTAGATATGATGGTGTTAAATATGGATTTAGATCTCCTGGTCAAAATTTAATAGAAATGTACGAAAAAACTAGATCTGAAGGTTTTGGTGATGAAGTTAAAAGAAGAATTATGATTGGAACTTATGTTTTATCTTCTGGATACTATGATGCCTATTATCTAAAAGCGCAGAAGGTAAGACAATTAATAAAAAAAGATTTTGATGATGCCTTTTCTAAAGTTGATGCAATTTTAACTCCATCTACTCCAAGCTCAGCATTTAAAATCGGTGAAAAAACAAATGATCCAGTATCAATGTATTTAAATGATATATTTACAGTTCCAATAAATCTAGCAGGCTTACCAGGTATTTCTATTCCAGCTGGTAAAGATAAAAATAATTATCCTTTAGGCCTTCAAGTAATTGGAAAACCTTTTGATGAGCAAAATATACTTAATATTTCTTATGCATTAGAAGATAAGATTAATTTTAAAAATGATATTTCAGACTGGTGGTTAAGTGAGTAAAAATAGTGAATATCTTATTGAAAGAGAAAATAAACAATATGAAGTGATAATTGGTTTAGAAGTGCACGCTCAAGTTACTTCAGAGTCTAAACTTTTCTCTCAATCATCAACAAAATTTGGTGCAGAACCAAATACACAAGTTAGTCTCGTAGATGCAGCATTTCCAGGAATGTTACCAGTTATAAATGAATTTTGTATTGAACAAGCAATTAAAACTGGAATAGGACTTAAAGCTAAAATAAATAAAAAATCTGTCTTTGATAGAAAAAATTATTTTTATGCAGATTTACCTCAAGGATATCAAATCTCTCAATACAAATATCCAATTGTCGGTGAAGGAAAAGTAATTTTGGATATGCCGAATGGTCAAAAAGAAATTGGAATTGAAAGATTACACTTAGAGCAAGATGCAGGTAAAAGTATTCATGATATTGATCCAAATAATACATTAGTCGATTTAAATAGATCTGGAGTGGCTTTAATGGAAATAGTAAGTAAACCTGATTTGAGATCTCCAGATGAAGTCAACGTTTATATAAAAAAATTAAGATCGATAATGAGATATTTAGGAACATGTGATGGCAATATGCAAGAAGGCTCTTTGAGGGCAGATGTTAATGTATCAGTAAGATTAAAAGGGGAGACTGAATTCGGAACTAGGTGTGAAATTAAAAATGTTAATTCAATTAAATTTATGCAAATGGCAATAATATCCGAAGCAAATAGACAAATAGATTTGTTAGAGGATGGGAAAGAAATAGATCAGGAAACAAGACTTTTTGACACTAAAAGAAATGAGACAAGATCTATGAGATCAAAAGAAGACGCGCATGATTACAGATATTTTCCAGACCCAGATCTATTACCGCTTGAAATAAGCCAAGAGTTAATTGAAAAAATAAAATCAGATATACCTGAATTACCAGATGAAAAGAAAAAAAGGTTTATAGATAAATTTAATCTTTCACCATATGAAGCAACAATTTTGGTATCTGACATTGAAACATCAAATTTCTTTGAAGAAGTTATAAAAAATTCAGATGTTAAATTAGCAACAAACTGGATTACAGGTGAATTATTTGCAGTTTTAAATGAAAAAAATTTAGAAATATCACAAAGCCCAGTTAGTGCTAAAAATCTATCAAAACTTATTAATCTTATAAAAGATGGGACCATATCAGGAAAAATAGCTAAAACAGTTTTTGAACAAATGATAGATGGAGATCAAGATCCATTAATAATAGTAAAAGAAAAAGGTTTAAAACAAGAAAGCGATCCAAAAGCGATTGAGGAATTGATAAATAAAGTTATTGAAAATAATTCAGATAAGGTTGCTGAATATAAATCTGGTAAAGATAAATTATTTGGCTTTTTTGTTGGTCAAGCCATGAAAGAAAGTAAAGGAAAAGGCAATCCACAATTAATAAACAAAATATTAAAAGAAAAGTTGAATGGATAAAAATTTCATAATTGATCAAAATATGATCAATTATATTTTTTCACATACAAATAATCTTCACAAAGTACAAAAAAAATTATTAAAATATAACGAAAAACTTGGTCATATTAAAAAATTACAAATTTCAATTCTACAAGCTAACTTCATACAATTTATCATAAAAATTAATAACTATAAATCATATTTAGAAATTGGCACTTTTACAGGTTACAGTATTTTATCTGCAGCACTTGCTTTACCTAAGAATTGCAAATTAATTGGCATAGATAAAAATTTAAAAACTAATAATGAGGCAATTAAGTTTTTTAAAGAAGCAAAGCAAGATAAAAAAATAAATCTTATTTGTAACAATGGAAAAATTGCCCTTGAAAATTTAATTAAGAAAAAGGAAAAATATGATGTGATATTAATTGATGCAGATAAAGAAAATTATATAAATTATTTTAGACAGTCTCTTAAGTTAAAAAGTAAAAAGGGTTTAATTTTAATTGATAATACACTTTGGAAAGGAGATGTTGCAAATCCAAAGATAAAAGACAAATTAACGATAAAATTAAGAGAGTTTAATAAATACATAAAAAAATCATCTATTAATAAGTATATTTTACCAATTGGTGATGGTTTTACAGTTTGTTGGTAATTATGTTTGAAATCTTATCTTTTTATAAAATATCAAAACTTAATAAATTAAAAATTATTAAAAAAAATATTTTAAAAGAAACTAATAAACTTGATATTAAAGGTCTCATAATATTATCTCCTGAAGGAATTAATGGCACAATATCAGGTAGTCATACAAAAATTAAACCTGCAATTACAAAAATAAAAAAAATCTTGTCAATTGATAAGTTTGATATTCAAAATAAAATTAACTCAAAAATATTACCATACTCAAAAAATAAAGTTAAAATAAAAGATGAAGTGGTTCCAATTAATAAAAAAATTAATTTTAAAAATTTTTTTAATAAAAAATATTTATCACCTAAAAAATGGGATGAATTTATATCTAAAAAAAATATTAAACTGATTGATGCCAGAAAACCTTTTGAATATAAGATTGGTACATTTAAAAATGCTCTTAACCCAGAAACTAAAAATTTTAGAGATTTTAAAAATTATTTATCAAAATTTAATAAAGATCAATCAATAGGGATGTTTTGCACCGGTGGTATCAGGTGTGAAAAAGCGTCTAATTATCTTAACAATAAAGGTTTTAAAAATGTTTATATGCTTAAGGGTGGTATCTTAAATTATTTTAAAAAAACTGATCCAAAAAAAAGTAAGTGGAATGGTGAATGTTTTGTTTTTGATAAAAGAGTGACTATTAAAAAAAATCTAGAAATTGGAAATTATACTGTTTGTGGTGGTTGTAGAATGCCATTGCATAAAAAACTAACCAAATCAAAAAAGTATAAAGTAGGCCTATCATGTCCAAATTGTTTTGATAAATTGACAAATGATCAAATAAAACGTTTCACAATGAGGCACAATCAAATGATAAATTCAAAAAAATGATATAATGAATATATTAAGTGATGACATCAAAGAATTAATTAAAAAATTAGCAATACCTGCATCGGTAGGCACACTCTTTCAAACGTTATATAATATTGCTGATACATATTTTGCAGGAAAAATATCACCTGAAGCCTTGTCAGCTTTAACAAAATCTTTTCCAATTTATTTTATTATTATTGCCTCATCTATTGGTATCACAGTTGCAGGTACATCACTGATAGGTAATAGCATTGGAGAAAAAAATAATAAAAATGCCTCAATTTATTTCTGCCAATTAATTTTCTTTTCTTTTTCGATAATTCTGTTGATTGCTTTTATTGGTTTAAATTATGCATCAGACCTTTTTTCAATTATGGGTTCAACTAACGAGGTAATAAATCTTGGCTTACAATATACAGATATCATTTTTCTTGGTTCGTTTATTTTTATTTTAGTTGTTGCATTAAATTCATTACTTCATGCAGAAGGCGATACGAAAACTTATAGAAATGCTTTAATATTATCTTTTTTTTTAAATATATTGTTAAATCCAATTTTAATATTTGGCTTTTATTTCATTCCGGCTTTGGGCATGAAGGGTATCGCGATCGCAACTTTAATTGCTCAAACAGTTGCTTTTTTAATTATATTTATAAAAGTTTTAAAAAGTAATTTATTTAAAAACATACTTATTTCTTATTTTATTCCTAAATTTTTTTTTTTAAAAAATATTTTTTTTCAATCTATGCCAATAATAATTTCAATTTGCGGTTATTCAATTGCTTCTGCTATTGTATTCAAATATGCAGGTTTATCAGGAGAATATGCAGCAGCTGGTTATGGGGCTGGCACCAAAATAGAACAAGTTGTTTTATTGCCAATCTTGGGAATAAATACAGCAATTATCACAATTATTGCTCAAAATTTTGGTGCACGAAATATTTTAAGAATTAAAGAAACGTACTTCCAAGCTATAAAATATGCTTTCATTATAATGTTTATTTCTTCTTTTATTATTTATTTTGGTGCTGAAATGATAACAAAATTATTTTCAAAAGATTTAGAGGTCGTTGAATTTGGAAAATTATATTTAGAGATTTCAGCCTTTGTGCTTCCAGCTTATCCAATATTTTTTTTATCAAATGGTTTTTTTATGGCTTTGAAAAAAGCTGAAAACGCATTAATTGCTAATATTTGCCGTAATGGAATTTTTCCATTTGTCGTATTTTATACTGCAATTTATTTTAATTCTGACTTTTCTGAATTTTTTTGGTTATGGGTAATATTCAATTGGATTTTCTCTCTGATGTATCTTGGTTATACTTATTTTTATTTGAATTATAAATTAGACAAAATTAGAGCTATCAACTAACCATTCATAAAGGTGTTCTGAAAACGATCTTCTTACAAATAAATTAACATTATTCTTTGACTTGTGGTGAAGAATTACATCAATATGATTTACTATTGTTTGTGTTGATGAACCAACATTATTTTTAAATTTTTCGAAATTAAAAGGTGATCCAGATGATAATAATTCAAATATATTTTCTCCTTTTATATTTATGCAAATTAATTGTGAAGAGATATCAGTAATTGATCCAAAATTTAAAGACGAAATATCTTTGTAAAGTTGATCAAAAATATGTGAATTTTTATTTTCATCAAAATATATCATCCATTCATCCGGACTTAGCCACAAAACATCATAGTTTTCATTTGATGAACTGTTATTTGACTCAGAAGGTAAAATAATAGATAGAATTTTACCCACTTTTGTAAAAAATTCTTTAGTTTTTCCCCTGATATTAATTTTAATTTTTTCTTCAGATAAATTAATATCGATATTGTTTTTATTAATATTCGAAATATTTGGATGTAAGATGTCAAGCATTTATTCTTTTATTCTCCTTGTCTAAAAAAATTGGGTCAGAAACGGTCACATTAATATTTTTGTTTTCCATTGGAATAATTAACTTTTGACCCTTCATTGTTTTACCACTTCTAACTACAGCCAAGGCAATTGATTTATTTAGGTTTGGACTAAAATAGCTTGAAGTTACATGTCCTAGCATATCTATAGGCTTTGATTTAATGTCTGAAACAATTTGAGCACCTTCTTCCAAAATTTCTTTTGGATCATCTGTAAGTAGTCCTACCAATTGCTTTCTATCTTCTCTAATAGTATCACTTCTATATAAAGATCTTTTACCAATGAAGTCATATTTCTTTTTACTTACAATCCAATCCATCTGTAAGTCTGAAGGAGTCATTGTGCCGTCTGTATCTTGTCCAACAATAATGAAACCTTTTTCCGCTCTGAGTAGATGCATTGTTTCAGTACCATAAGGTGTCAAATTAAACTCTTTCCCAGCTTCTATACACATTTTCCATAATGAATGTCCATATTTCGACTCTATGTTAATTTCATAGCTTAGTTCACCCGTAAAACTTATTCTCATTATTCTACAATTTATATTTTCAAGATTATCTTCTTTAAATGACATATGAGGAAAGTTTTCATCACTTAAATCTAAATTTGGAAAAAGTTTGTTAAGAATTTTTTTTGAATTTGGACCACAAATACTTGCTGTAGAATAATGATCTGTCACTGATGTTAAATAAACATCTAACTCTGGCCACTCTGTTTGTAAATAATCCTCAAGTTTGCTTAATACATTTGCGGCTCCCCCAGTAGTAGTTGTCATAAGATAATGATTTTCAGATATTCTTGTAGTAACACCGTCGTCATAAACCATACCATCCTCGTTTAACATAAGTCCGTATCTACATTTTCCGATTGCAAGTTTTGACCAAGCATTTGTGTAAACTCGATTTAAAAATTCTGATGCATCTGTTCCTTGGATATCAATTTTTCCTAGAGTTGATGCGTCTAAGATACCTGCACTGTCACGTGCCGCTTTACTTTCTCTTTGAACAGCATCATGCATATTTTCTCCATTTTTTGCATAGTACCAAGGTCTTTTCCACTGACCAACATTCTCAAATTCTGCTTTATTTTCCACATGCCATTCATGCATAGATGTTTTTCTTACTACTTCAAAAAATTTTCCAACATTTCTTCCAACTAGTGTTCCGAAAGTTAATGGTGTGAATGGAGGCCTAAATGTAGTTGTTCCCAATGTACCCATTTTTACACCAGCTGTATCAGCTATAATCCCAAGTGCGTGCATATTAGATAACTTTCCTTGATCTGTTGCCATACCTGTTGTTGTATATCTTTTTACATGTTCAATTGATCTAAAACCTTCTTTTAAGGCTAATTTAATATCTTTTGCCGTTGAGTCATTTTGAAAATCTATAAAGCATTTCGTTTTACCTAAAGGTACTTTATTTGGTAATAGCCATATATTTCTTTTGTCGTTTTCTTTAGAGCAAATAATATTTGTATCCTGGTAATCTTGATTATCTATATCTAAGAATTTATTAATTTTATTAACTGTTTTATCTATAATATTTTCTAAATCAAAATCTCCATTGCATGAACCAACTGAAATTTGATCTTCACTATTTTCTTTTGGTAAGAATACTTGGTCATCATCTCTAAAATTTAATTTACCTCCAGATTGAGTATGCATATGCACCATAGGTGTCCATCCACCACTCATACCTAAACAGTCACAACTCAATTTAATTATATTGCCTACAGTTGTATTTCCATCTTCCGATAGTTTCATTATTTCTAATGAATTTATTTTTCTGTATCCAAAAGTATTTGTTACTACATGATTAAAGTAGATCTTTATTCCTAGACTTTGTGCTTCTTTAATTAGTTCAGAGCTAGCAGATTTTCTTAAATCAACAATTAAATTCTTTATACCTTTTTTATGAAGTGAAATTGAAGTTTCGTATGCACTATCATTATTTGTAAATAATATTATGTTTTCTCCACAGGTAACACCATAATAATCCAAGTATTTGTTTATTGAATTTGATAATAATATTCCCGGTCTATCATTATTATTAAATACAAGTGGTCTTTCAATTGATCCAGTTGCAATTACAACTTTTTTTGCTCTTATTTTCCATAATCGTTGTCTAATCTTATTTTTCTTTTTTTCCTCTGGCAAATGATCTGTTAAATTTTCTTTAGCTAAAAGAAAATTGTATCCATGATAAGCTGCAATACTTGTTCTTGTCTTAATTGTTAAATTACTTAATTTTTTAATTTCTTGAATTTCATTTTTTAACCATTCGCTTGATAATTTATCATCAATCTTAATAGATTCATTATTTTGATAAATTGTAGAACCACCTAGTATTTTTTTGTCATCTACTAATAAAGTTTTTAAATTATTTTTTGCTGCCATTTTTGCAGAAATAATACCTGAAATTCCACCACCAATTACCAATACATCGTAGTGAACATGTTTGTGATCATAGATATCGGGATCTGGTTCTGTGGGAGATTTTCCTAACCCTGCAGATAATCGTATTAATGGCTCATATACTTTTTTCCAAAAACTCTTTGGCCACATAAATGTTTTATAATAAAAACCTGCAGGTATTAACGGAGATATAAAATTATTAATACCCCCAATATCAAATTTTACGTTAGGCCAGCAATTTTGAGAACTTGCCTCTAATCCTTCATACAATTCTAACTCAGTTGCTCTTACATTTGGTTCAGTTAGGTCTTTTTTACTACCAATTTGACAAATTGCATTAGGTTCTTCTGCTCCACAAGAAACTATACCCCTTGGTCTGTGATATTTAAAGCTTCTACCGACTAAATGAACACCATTTGCCAAAAGCGCAGATGCTAAAGTATCACCTTCATATCCAAAGTAAGTCTTACCATCATATTTAAATGAAACTCTTTTAGTTTCATCAATATATTCAGTTTTGTGAATTCTATAATAGGGCATTACTTATAATTTACAGGAGGTTTTTCACCCATTTTATAAACGGATAATATTTTATCATTCGATGTGTCTCTAACTACGTTGAACCATTTTCTGCATCCGTGAGTATGATTCCATCTTTCAAATTGAATACCTTTTATATTTTTTCTCATAAATAGATATTCCGCCCATTCATCATCGCTAAGTTCAGTTGGTTGTTTTGGTCTAACTATATGAGCCTCGCCACCTGAAGAAAATTCACTTTGATCTCTCTCTCCACAAAATGGACAATTAATTAAAAACATTATTAATGTGCAACTGCTGCAGCACCATGTTCATCAACAAGATCACCGCTTACAAATCTATTTAAATTAAATGCTGCATTTAATTTATGTGGCTCATCATTTGCGATTGTGTGAGCAAATAAATCTCCTGATCCTGGGGTAGCTTTAAAACCACCGGTACCCCAACCACAATTAAAATATAAACCTTTTATGTTGGTTTTACTTATAATAGGGCTTGCATCTGGACATATATCAACAATTCCTCCCCATTGTCTTAACATCTTCATTCTGCTAAAAATAGGGTAGAGTTCTAAAATAGCCTTTAAAGTTTCTTCAACAATATTATGACTACCTCTTTGAGTATATGAAACATATGAATCTGTTCCCGCACCTATAACTAATTCGCCTTTATCCGATTGACTTACATAAGCATGAACTGCATTTGACATTACAACAGTATCAATAATTGGTTTTACTGGCTCTGAAACTAATGCTTGTAATGGCTTACTTTCAAGAGGAAGTTTTAATCCAGCCATATTTGCAATTACACTTGAGTGTCCTGCTGCAACAACTCCAATTTTATTAGTTTTTATAAATCCTTTAGTGGTTTCTAATCCTTCAACTCTATCTCCATTTCTTTTTATTCCTTTAACTTCACAGTTTTGGATTATATCAACACCCATATCACTCGCACCTCTTGCATAACCCCAGGCAACAGCATCATGTCTTGCAGTTCCAGCTCTTCGTTGTAATGTTCCACCTAAAACCGGGTATCTGATATCAGGTGATGTATTTATAATTGGGCAAAATTTTTTAACTTCCTTGGTATTTAGCCAAACAGCATCAATTCCGTTTAGTCTATTAGCATGTGTTCTTCTTTTTAAATCTCTTACATCTTGAAGATTGTGAGCTAAATTCATTACGCCTCTTTGACTGAACATGACATTATAGTTTAGCTCTTGAGATAAATTTTCCCATAGTTTAAGTGCATGATCATATAAACCGGCACTAGCATCCCATAAATAATTTGATCTAATAATTGTAGTGTTACGCCCTGTATTTCCACCACCAATCCAACCTTTTTCTAAGACTGCAATATTTTTTAAATTATGTTTCTTTGCTAAATAATAAGCAGTGGCTAAACCGTGTCCGCCACCACCCACAATAATAGCATCGTATTCTTTTTTTGGCTCTGGATTTCCCCAAGCTTGTTGCCAATTCTCATGCTGTGAAAAAGCATTTTTTATTAGAGAGAATATTGAATATTTGTTTTTCATATTTTGGAGAAATTACTTGAATATGATTGAATATTCAATGATTTCAAGTTACACATATTATCGTGGAAGGATGGGTGAGCTGGTTTAAACCAGCGGTTTGCTAAACCGCCGTACGCTTGAAAAGGTGTACCGAGGGTTCGAATCCCTCTCCTTCCGCCACTAATAGAGCGGATTATTTCTAAAAAAATCTTTTAAAAATATTGGTTTTTGAGACAAAATGTATCTATAAACATTGTAATTCTCCATAACTCTCTGAACATAGTTTCTGGTCTCTTTAAACTTAATAAGTTCTACCCAATCAACATAATCAATTTGTTTCTTTTGAGGATCTTTATTTATTTTTTTCCAATACTTCACTCTTTTTGGTCCTGCATTATATGCTGCTACAGCAAAAGGGTAGGATCCATCATAATCGAGAATTAAACCTGCAATATAAAAAGATCCTAAATTTATATTATACTCAGGACTTGTTGTTAAACGTGATTTTGAATAAGAAACTTTTGCCTGCTTAGCAACTGTCTTTGCAGTATAAGGCATCAACTGCATTAAGCCTTGTGCTCCAACTCTACTTCTTGCAGATATATCAAATTCACTTTCTTGTCTTATAATAGATAATATTAAAGCTTGTTCTGGGATTTTTCTTGATCCAACTTTATTCGGAGTGCTTATTACTGGATAGTTATATTTGTTATGAAACCTTTTTTGATAAGATGCTATTTTAGAAACCTGAATAGCAAAATCAAATCTAGATATGTCAGTTGCTAGTTTTGCTGCCAATATTTCACTCCCTGCTGAAACATTGTCATTTGCTAGAAATCTTAAAATATGTTTTGTATATTTATCTTTTTTTACTTCATCTAACAAGTGTACTATTGCAACTAATTTATTTTTGTAAAAACTTTCAGCATAATTTTTATCAACTTGAGTACTTTCTTTAAGTTCAAAAGTTTTATTTGGATATATTTTCATATGAGATAATTGACCATAATAAGTTGTTAGATATTTTGAACCTTCTTTAAACCATTTATCTGATTCTTGTTTATTATTTAGAGCTAAATTCGCTTTTCCTAGCCAATAAGCTCCTCTTGATAAACTAATTGGATAACCAACATTATTATAAAACTTTGTAAAATGACTTTTTGCTAAAATTGGATCTTTTAAGAAGCTTAAAGCAATCCATCCACTCATCCATTCAGCCTCAGCTAATTCGGCACCCTCTGATAGCCCATGTTTACTTGTAATTTTATAAGCCTGCTCATATCTTTTCTTATAAATAAGTGATCTTGCAATTATTGATCTTTCAACCCACCATTTATCTGGGCGAACCATATAGTCTTTATTATTTTTGATACTTAGTAAAATTTCTAAAGAGCTATCAACTCTTCCTCTTTTCCTTCTCCATTTGAGTCTATCGTAATTTAAACCAGCATCTTTTTTTAAACTTGCAGGCACATTTGAGATAGCACTATCAACTCCATAAGATCTGCTCATTAACAATTGCCTTGCCGTATATAAAAGTTGATAATCTTTTGGTAGATATCTTAACATTCTTTTAAGGTCCCAATATTTATTCTCCCAAGCTAAATAATCAGCTCTTTTTATATAATCACTACTGTTCAAATATTTTTTAAATTTCTTTCTAAAAAAAATAAGATCATTTTTACTTAAATCAGCTGTTATAAATCCTTCCTTTATTAAATTTATAGCTGACTCTTTATTTTTTGATAACAAAGCATCACCTAGCATCATTTTTCCAAATCCACTTAAAGGAGGGTGTTTATCGAACCACTGTATAATTTCATTTTTAGTATGATTTTTAGAATTTATTTTATGCTCTCCTAAGTAACGAACTCTATCTATTCTTGGATAATCTTTTACTCTTTCGATAAACTGTTTATATTCTGTAAAAGTAGCTCTGTTACCGGTTGTAAGTAGATGTCTCCATTGAATAAAATCATAAATAGATTTTGCTCTTGCTTTACTTGCGGCTTTTTTCGCATCCTTCCAATTACTTTTCTCCATAAATGAAATAGCTTGTTTTGCATATTTTAAATCTCTATCGCTATAAAATTTTTGTTTTTTAATCTTTCTTAATTTTTCTTTAACTATAAGAGGCTTATTTTTTGGAATTATTACACCATCAATTTTTTTAAATATCTCCGTGGTAGTAATTTTAATTTCCTTTTGAATTTCATCTTCTTTTTCAGATGGTTTTGGTAGAGGGATGATTTCAGCTATTTTTTTTGTTGTATTTTTTTCATTTAAGTCTGGTTTTTTAATAGGAATTATAGTTTCATTTGAAAAAGCAGATTGAAACGATAAGAAAAAAAGGATAATTGTTGTTAATAATTTTAAATACATTTTATTAAATCAAACAACTTATGTTATAAATAATTATGTTTAAAGGATCAAATGTAGCATTAATTACACCGTTTAAAGACAACAAGCTTGACGAAGAAAGTTACATAAAAATAATAAATCATCATATGGAAAATGGAACAAATGGGTTAGTTCCAGTTGGAACAACTGGTGAGTCACCAACATTATCACATGATGAACATGAGAGAACAATTGAATTATGCATAAAAGAAGCTACTGGTAAACTTCCCATTATAGCCGGCACTGGATCTAATTCTACAGAAGAAGCCGTATCATTAACTAAACACGCTGAAAAAGCTGGAGCGGATGGTGCTTTAGTTGTTACACCATATTATAATAAACCTACTCAAGAAGGATTATATCAACATTATAAATCAATCAACGATAACTGTGGAATTCCAATTATAATTTATAATATTCCAAGTCGTTCTGTAATCGATATGAGCGTTGAAACAATGGCTAGATTATATGAACTAAAAAATATAGTTGGAGTTAAAGATGCAACTGGTGATCTAAATCGTGTTGATCAACAAAAAGAAAAAATGGGTAATGATTTCATTCAACTTACTGGAAACGATGATAATGCTTTTGAATTTAATAAACGAGGAGGAGTTGGGACAATTAGTGTTACAGCAAACGTAGCTCCTAAATTATGTTCTGAATTTCAAAAATTATCAAAATCGTCAAATGAGGATGATTTAAAAAAAGCTCAACAACTTGATGATATGTTGCAACCATTGCATAAAAATTTATTTATAGAAAGCAATCCTTCACCAGTTAAGTATGCTGCTAAATTACTTGGTCTATGCGATGATGCTGTGAGATTACCTTTGGTAAAAATAACTGAAAATACAAAAAAGGAAGTCGAAAAAGCATTGAAAGTAGCAAAACTTATTGATGAGTGATAAATCTACATCTGGCATCAAGATTATTACAATAAATCGAAAAGCATCTTTTAATTTTTTCTTTAAGGAAATCTTAGAAGCAGGAATTGTGCTAAAAGGTTCTGAAATAAAATCTGTAAGAGACGGAAAAGTAAATATTGCAGAGTCATACGCAGTAGAAAAAGAAGGAGAAATTTTTTTAATTAACTCACATATACCCATATATAAACAAGCCAGTTATTCAAATCACAATCCTTACTCAGAAAGAAAATTGTTATTTAACAAAAAGGAAATTAACAAACTAATTGGTAAAATGAATGAGGATGGTCTGACTTTAGTTCCAACTAAAATGTATTTCAAAAAAGGTAAAGCTAAAGTTGAAATAGCAGTTGCAAAGGGCAAAAAACAATACGATAAGCGACAAACCAAAAAAACTAAAGATTGGAACCGTGAAAAAGCGAGATATTTCAGACGCTCAAGTTAATTATGTATATCTATCAATAGGTTCTAATTTAGGAAATAGAATACATTTTTTAGAAAAATCTAAATATTTATTGGAAACTCATGATATTAAAATTATTAAAACATCTAGTTATTATGAGACTGAATCATGGCCAGATCCTAGTTTTCCAAAATTTATTAATGCTGTATTACTTATAAAAACAAAATTAAATCAATTTGAGCTGTTTAAAATAATTAAGTTTATAGAAAAAAAATTAGGCAGAAAAATAGCCCCACAAAATCATCCAAGAAATTGTGATATTGATATATTAGACTTTAATGGAAAGATAACTAAATCAAATAAAAAATTGATCAATTTAAAGATACCGCATCCAAGAATGCATAATAGAAACTTTGTACTTTTGCCACTGTTTGAAATATGTAAGAATTGGTCTCACCCAAAATCAAAAAAAAATATAGTAAAACTCTTATCTTCTTTAAAAAAAAATAATTTAAGAAGTATTAAAGTTATCTAAATAAGTGATATAATAAATTAATGCTAAATTCAGACGAATTAATAAATAAGGTTAAATCATACAATAAGTTTCTTAACCCGGAAACTTTAAGTAAAGCATATGATTTTGCAGTAAAAGTTCATAAAGATCAAAAACGACAATCAGGAGATCCCTACGTCATTCATCCTGTTGCTGTTGCAAATATTTTAACCGAACTTAAGTTGGATAGTGCAACTATAGCAACTGGTTTACTTCACGATACTATAGAAGATACTTATGCAACTTACAAAACCATAGAAGAACAATTTGGAAAAGAAGTTGCCGATTTGGTTGATGGAGTAACAAAAATTTCTGTTTTTGAAAATCAAGCTATTTCTAATTCAAAAGCTGAAAATTTTAGAAAACTTATCCTGGCAACATCTAAAGATATCAGAGTACTTCTTGTGAAACTTGCTGATCGTTTACATAATATGCGAACTTTGAAGGCTATTGATAAAGAGGAAAAAAGAAAAAGAATTGCTAAAGAAACTATGGAAATTTATGCTCCTTTAGCTGATAGAATGGGAATGAATAGAATAAGAGATGAACTTGAAGATCTTTCTTTCGATATTTTAAATCCTGAAGCAAGAAAAATGATCAAAGATAGATTAGACACGATAAAAGATAATAATTTGATTAATTATAATTCAGTTCTCAGTGAATTTGAAAATCTATTAAATGAAAATAATATTGATTTTAAAATTTTTTCTAGAGAAAAAACACCTTTTTCTATTTGGAGAAAAATACAAAAAAAAAGAACCTCACTGGAGCAAATTACAGACATAATTGGTTTTAGAATCATTTTAGATAATGTTGAAAATTGTTACAAAACTTTAGGTGTAATTCATAATAAATGGAATTGCATACCCGGTAGATTTAAAGATTACATTTCATCTCCGAAAATAAATAATTATAAATCACTTCATACAGCAGTGATCGGTCCAAATAAAAGACCTATTGAAATACAATTAAGAACACAACAAATGCATGAATTTGCGCAAAGAGGTATAGCCTCTCATTGGAAATATAAATCGTCAGAAAAGTTTAACTCTTTAACTTGGAAGGAATATGATTGGCTAGCAGATCTGGTAGAAATTATAGATAAAAATGAAAATCCCGAACATTATTTTGAGTATACAAAACTCCAAATGTTTCAAGAAAATGTTTTTTGTTTTACACCAAAAGGGTCAGTCATAAAATTACCCAAAGAAGCAAGTCCAATTGATTTTGCTTATGCAGTACACACTAAAGTAGGTGATACTGCGATTGGATGTGAAATAAATGGAAAGGAAAGTCCTTTACAATCAATATTGCGAAATGGAGATGTAGTTAAAATATTAACATCAAAAAAAGATTCACCATCTTTGCATTGGATAACAAGCGCTAAAACTGGTAAAGCTAGAGCTGCTATAAGAAGATACTGGCAATATAAAGAGGACAGCAAACCTACAGAAAAAAAATACAACACAACCCTTTGGATGTCTCTACCTGACAGACCTGGAATATTAGGTGACGTTACAACAATGATTGGAACAAATAATGTAAACATTTCAAGTGTTGAAATGGTAGAAAAGACTAAAAGAACTATAAATTTTAGGTTCAACCTAATTATTCAAGATTTGAAAAACTTTACAAAACTTATTAGTGAGCTAAAACAGAAAGAATATAACTTCAAAATAATTAGACATAAAAACAAAAAATATGCTTTCTTTAAAAGATTCTTTAGCGGTTTTAAAAAAAACTAAGGCACTTTTAGAAGGACACTTTGTTTTATCTTCAGGATTACATTCTCCTCAATATGTTCAGTGTGCCAAATTATTAAGTTATCCAAAAAAATCAGAAAAATTTTGCAAATCCTTAAGCACTAAAATAAAAAAAAAATTCAAAAAAATCGATATAATATTGTCACCAGCTATGGGTGGGATTGTAATTGGTTATATAGTTGGAAATTTATTAAACAAGGAGACAATTTTTTGTGAAAGAGTAAATGGTAAATTTACTTTAAGAAGAGGTTTTTCAATAAAAAAAAATTCTAAAGTTTTGATTGTAGAAGATGTAATTACTACAGGTAAGTCAAGTTTAGAATGTGCTAGACTTGTAAAAAAATTTAAATCAAAAGTAGTTGGATATGCGTGTTTGATTAATAGATCTAGTAAAATAAGTTTAAAAATTAAAGATAAAAATATTGTTTCCCAAATTAAATTAGAAATACCAACTTATAAAAAAAATGATTTACCAATTGGGTTGAAAAAAATTCCAATTACAAAACCTGGAAGTAGATATTTAAAATGAAATCTAGACTAGGTGTTAACGTAGACCATATTGCAACATTAAGAAATGCCAGAGGAGAGGGACATCCCGATCCTATTTCATATGCAAGGCAAGTTATGAATTTCGGTGCAAATTCTATTACTATTCATTTAAGAGAAGATCGTAGACATATTCGAGATGAAGACGTAGCTATATTTTCAAAAATTAAAAGAGTACCAATAAATTTAGAAATGGCTGCTAACAATGAAATGCTTAAAATTGCATTAAAATATAAACCTAATTTTGTTTGTATAGTTCCTGAAAAAAGGAATGAAATAACCACCGAAGGAGGTTTAAATATCACAAAAAATAAAAAAATAATTAAAAAAGTAATTAGTAAATTAAATTTAAAAAAAATTAGAACAAGTCTTTTCATCAATCCAAATATTGAAGATGTCTTTGCATCAAAAGAATTAAATGCTAAATGTGTGGAACTTCATACAGGAAAATTTGCTTTAAAAGTTAAAAATAACAAAAATTATTTAGTCGAGTTCAAAAAAATAAAAAATTGTGCCACGTTAGCAAAAAAACTAGGAATGGAAGTTCATGCAGGTCATGGTCTAGATTATAAATCAACTAAAATTTTAAGAAAGATTAAATCTATAGAGGAATTTAATATTGGACATTTTATAATTGGAGAGGCCATCATGTTTGGTATGAAAAAAGTAATTACTAATTTTAGAAAAATATTAAACTAATGATAATTGGTAACGGTGTTGATATTATTGATAATAAAAGAATAGAAAAATCCCTAAAAATTAAAGGTTTTAAAAAAAGACTCTTTACATTGAATGAAATTAACCAATCAAAAAAATACAGAAACAAAACAAATTATTACGCAAAAAGATTTGCTGCTAAAGAAGCTTTCGTTAAATCAATAGGCACAGGCTTTAGAGATAATATTAATTTTAATGATATTGAAATATACAATAATAAGAAAGGATCACCTAAAATTAAAATTTCACAGAAAATAAAAGATATATTAAAAAAAAAATTTAAATTAAAGAATTACGATATACATCTTTCACTTTCAGATGAAAAAAACCACTCAATTGCATTTGTTATTTTGAATAAAAAAAAATGAAAAATTTCATAATTGATAATACTAAAACATTATTTTATGCATTAATAATTGCAGTATTTATAAGATCAATATTAATACAGCCATTTTATATACCATCATCATCAATGGAAATTAATTTGCTTGTGGGTGACAGATTATTTGTTACTAAATTTTCTTATGGATATAGCAAACATTCATTTCCCTTTAGTCCTCCTATTTTTAAAGGACGTATATTAAATAAAAACCCTAAAAGAGGAGATGTTATAGTTTTTAAAACACCTGCTGATAATCGTACAGATTATATTAAAAGATTGATTGGTTTACCAGGTGATACAATACAATTTATTGATGGTGATTTATATATAAATTCTAATCAAGTATTAAAAACAATTAAAAGCAAAAATGATAAATTATATTGTGGATCATCCCAAATTGATGTCAATATATTTGAAGAAAAACTTCCAAATGGAAAAAGTTATTTAGCTGCATATAGAACCGATATAACTTTTTCTAATTCAGATAAATACATTGTTCCTGAAAATCACTTTTTTTTCTTAGGTGACAATAGGGATTGTTCTAAAGACAGCAGATTTCTATCTGAAGTTGGTTATGTTAATCAAAATAATTTAGTTGGAAAAGCACAAATTTTATTTTTTTCATCTAATCCAAGGAAAGGAAGCATCTTTAACATTTTCAAATGGAGTGAGATAGTTCGATTTGAAAGATTTTTTAATAAAATAATTTAAATAAATGAAGTTAAACAAACTACAAAAGAAAATAGGCATTAGTTTCAAAGATGTTCAAATATTGACACAAGCCTTAACACACAAAAGTTTCGATACAAAAAATAATTATGAAAAATTAGAATTTTTAGGTGATAGAGTTTTGGGATTTGTAATATCAAAGAAACTACTAGAGCTATACCCAAATGAAAAAGTTGGTATAATTGATAAAAAGCTCGCAAATTTAGTTAACAAAAATAAATGTTTTGAAGTTGGCAAGGAACTAGAGTTGGATAATTATATATTAACCGGAAACACTGAAAAGAAAAAAAAAATAAATATAGAAAAGAAAATTATATCTGATTGTTGTGAGTCTTTGATAGGAGCAATTTATGTAGATAAAGGTTTTGAAGCTTCTTCTAAATTTATATTAAATTATTGGAAAAATTATTTAAACTTATCAGATGTTACTGTGATCGACTCCAAAACAAGATTACAAGAATACTCATTGAAGAAATTTAAAACTTTGCCGATATATAAACTTATTTCTAATACAGGGCCAAGACATAAACCAAATTTTAAAATCAGTGTAAAAATTAAGGATAGCAAAACTGTTATTGCAGATGGTAGTTCAAAAAAAAATGCAGAACAAGCCGCTGCTATGAAACTTTTAGAAACTATTAAAATATAATGAATTGGCAAGACAAAGGTTATTTACTTTCAAAAAATAAATATAACGAAAATTCTATAATCTCTGAATTTTATACTGAAAATCATGGAAAAATTTCAGGAATTATTTTTGGTGGAACTTCAAAAAAAATAAAAAATTATTTATTCGAAGGTAATAAATTACATATAAATTTTAATTCAAAATCGCAAACAAAAATTGGTTCTTTAAAAATTGAAATAGATGAATTTAAAACTCCATACTTTTTAGAAGATAAACAAAAACTACTTTGTATTATTTATTCGATGAATTTGATTAAAATTTTAACAGTAGAGAACGAAAAAAATAGAGAGATTTATTTATTAATTGATAAATATTTTGAAATACTAAAAGATAAAGAGTGGTTATCAAAGTTTGTAATTTGGGAGTTAAACTTTTATAAATTAATTGGATATGACATAGATTTTAATGATTATGTAGAAGAAGTCTCTGAAGGAAATAAAATCAGTTATAAATTAAAAAACTCTGACAAAATTATACCAAATTTTTTAGTAAATAAAGATGAAGCTGATATTAGTTTTGAAGATAGTTATGATGCTTTAAAAATTGTAGGAGACTTTTTAGACAAAACAATAGTTAAACCAAATAATCTTAATTTTCCTAAAACAAGATTTAATTTTCAAAATTCTTTAAAATTAATCTAGTTTTATTTGATCAGCAAAATACGTTATAATTGCATTTGCCCCAGCTCTTTTAAAAGAAACTAGGCTTTCGTATATCGATTTTTTATCTAATATATTCTTTGAAATTGCATTTTGTATCAGACTATATTCCCCTGATACTTGATATGCAATAACTGGAATTTTAAAATTATTCTTTACTTCTCTAATTATATCAAGATATGGCATTCCTGGTTTTACTATAATCATATCTGCACCTTCTTTTATATCTAATGCAACTTCCCTTAATGATTCATAATTATTTTTAAAATCCATTTGATAGGTTTTTTTATCTCCCTTTAGTAGATTTTTTGATCCTACTGCATTTCTAAATGGCCCATAAAAACTTGATGCATATTTCACTGCATAAGATAAAATTTGAACATCTCTAAAATTATTTTTATCTAAAGCTTTACGAATTTTTAAAACTCTACCATCCATCATATCTGAGGGTGCAATCACGTCACAACCCATTTCTGCTTGCAATATTGATTGTTTAATTAAGATTTCTAATGTTTCATCATTTAAAATTTCATTTTTTCTAATTATTCCATCATGACCATGTGATGTGTATGGGTCTAATGCAACATCACACATTATTCCAATTTCGTTCTTATAATTTTTTTTGATAAATTTTATTGCTTGGCAAACTAAATTATTTTCATTTAATGCTTCATTTCCGTATTCATCTCTTTTCCTTGGATTTGTATAAGGGAATAAAGCCACCATTGGTATTCCCAGTTTTAGTGCTTTATCAACTACACTTTTTAATTTATCAATAGAGTGCCTAAAAACATTTGGCATTGAACTAATTGGAACCTTTTTAGCTTTACCTTCAGTAAGAAAGATAGGTAAAATAAAATCATTATAAGATAGATCATTATCTTGAACCAATCTTCTAGACCAATTGAATTTTCTTGATCTTCTTAATCTTAAATTAGGATAGTTACCTGTGATAATCATTATCAATTAATTTTTATGATGCGACAATAGTAATATTTAATATAATAGTCTATAAGATAGTAGAGCACCGATGTCACAATTATTCAATGATTTTCAAAAACAAGATGTAAAGTTTGATATCATAAAATTAAAACAAGCTTGCGATGAAGTATTAAAAATAAAAGGTTTTGATACAAGTCTTGGAATACCTCACTTCGCTGGCATACCTTTAAATCAAATTCCAGGTGATCCAGATTCTGTTAAAGGAAATAATGTAAGAGGCATTTATTGGACTAAGCCAGATAGTACAGGTGTTGAGGTACAGAGGGAAAGTAAAATTGATGAACATAAATACACAGAATTTGTTGACGATTTTAAAAATACTTATTTCAAAGAAGTTTATGATCAATTAACAAAAAAGTATAAATTAGGTAGGATGAGACTTCTTCTTAAAGAGCCAAGATCAACATTGAGTTGGCATAGAGATCCTGAGCCAAGGCTTCATATACCTATATACACAAATCCCGGAGCAATAATGGTCGTTGATAATGTTGCAAAACATATGCCAGCAGATGGCTCTGTTTGGATTACTAATAATACTAAATATCACAATGCATTTAATGGGGGTGAAGAAAATAGAGTTCACCTTGTTGCTTGTGTTTTAAATTACAAATTTAATTAAATTGAAAAAAATTTTTATTGCTTCAGATCATGGTGGATTTAATTTAAAAAAGAATATTTTAAAATACTTTAATAAAAATTATCCAATAAAAGATCTGGGACCAAAACAAAATAAGAAGTCCGTTGATTACCCTGATTTTGCTCATAAACTTTGTAAACAAGTGGCGAAAAATAAGAAACATGTAGGAATACTTGTTTGTGGTTCAGGAGTAGGAATGTCTATTGCTGCAAACAAAAATAAGGGAATACGCGCAGCTTTATGCTATTCAGTAAAAAATGCCAAATTATCGCGATTGCATAATGATGCAAATGTTATAACATTAGGAGAAAGGCTTATTAAAAAAACAGTTGCCTTAAAATGTGTTGAGAGCTTTCTAAAAACTGAGTTTGAAGGCGGTAGACATATAAAAAGAATTAAAAAAATATAGGTAAATAAATGTCTAGTGAAAAAAAATATTTAAATACTCAATATGAAAACTTTTTTGAAAAAAAATTGTCTGAAGCTGATCCAGAAATATTTGATGCAGTAAATAAAGAATTAATCAGACAACAAAATCATATCGAATTAATCGCATCAGAAAACATTGTTTCACAAGCTGTTTTAGAGGCACAAGGTTCAGTGCTAACAAATAAGTATGCCGAAGGTTACCCAGGTAAAAGATATTATAACGGTTGTGAACATGTTGATGTTGCCGAGTCACTTGCTAACGATAGATTAAAAAAACTCTTTGATTGTAAATTTGCGAATTCACAACCTCATTCTGGCGCGCAAGCTAACGGAGCAGTGTTTTTAGCATTATTAAAGCCAGGTGATACTTTTATGGGAATGAGTTTAAATTCTGGTGGCCATATTACTCATGGTCTTAAAATTGCGATGTCAGGCAAATGGTTTAATGCAATAAGCTATGATGTAGATAAAACCTCTGAATTAATTGACTATGATGAAGTTGAAAGATTAGCAATTGAAAATAAACCTAAACTTATAATTGCTGGAGGTAGCGCATATTCTAGGGTTATTGATTTTAAAAGATTTAGAGAAATTGCTGATAAAATTGGAGCATTCTTTATGGTAGATATGGCTCACTTTTCAGGTCTTGTTGCTGGTAAAGGTTATCCAAATCCTGTTGATCATGCTCATGTCGTTACATCTACAACTCATAAAGTTTTTAGAAGTGCCAGAGGTGGAATTATTTTAACAAATCACGAAGATATTTATAAAAAAATTAATACAGCTGTATTTCCTGGTTATCAGGGCGGCCCTCTCATGCACATAATAGCAGCGAAAGCTGTTGGATTTAAAGAAGCATTAGAACCTTCTTTCAAAGAATATATATCTAATGTTTTAGCTAATGCAAAAATTCTCGCAGAAACATTAAAAACAAATGGATTTAAGATTTATTCTGGAGGTACTGATACTCATTTAATGTTGGTAGATTTAAGACCCTTTGGTGTCAAAGGTAATGCTGCTGCTGAAAGTTTATCAAGAGCCAATATAACATGTAATAAAAATGGAATTCCTTTTGATACAGAAAGTCCAATGGTAACTTCTGGTATAAGATTAGGATCTCAGGCTGCAACTACTAGAGGTTTTGGTTTAAATGAATTTAAAATTGTTGGTGAACTAATTACTAAAGTAATTAAAGGTTTGTCATCAAACCCTGACGATAATAAAAAAATAGAAGACGAGGTAAGAAAAGAAGTTGTTGATTTATGTTCAAATTTCCCAATTTATAAAAATTTGGGATAATGAATTATGATTTGTCCCTGTGATAAAAAAGGTGAAACTTCAGTTGTAGATTCTAGACCTACTGAAGACGGAACAGCTATAAGAAGAAGGAGGCTTTGTAGTTGTGGACAGAGATTTACTACATTTGAAAGAGTTCAATTTCGCGAACTAACAATTGTAAAAAAAAATGGAAGAAAATCACCATTTGATAGAGATAAACTGTCTAAATCCATTTATGTAGCTCTAAAAAAAAGACCTCTTGATACTGAAACAGTAGAAAAATTTATTTCTAAAATTTCTCGATCACTAGAAGAATTTGGTCAAAGTGAAATTTCTTCGAACACAATAGGCACTATGGTAATGGACGGATTAAAAGAATTGGACCCGGTTGCTTATGTAAGATTTGCATCAGTATATAGAAATTTTAGAGAAGAAAAAGACTTCGTTCAATTTGTTGATAAAATCGATGTCTTTAAGAAAAGATAAAACATCAAAAAAAAATAAAGCATTCATGAGATTGGCACTAGAACTTGCCAATCAAAATAAAGGACTAACAGGACTAAATCCATCGGTTGGATGTGTAGTAACACACAAAGATGAAATCATTTCTTACGGAAAGACAGATATTAACGGTAGACCTCATGCTGAAGTAGTAGCATTAAAAAATAATAAAATAAATTTCAAAAATTCAAATATGTATGTAACATTAGAACCTTGTATCCATTATGGAAAAACACCACCATGTACAAACATTATTATAAAAAAAAAAATTAAATTAGTTAATTATTCGATTGAAGATTTTGATAAACGAACAGCAAAAAAAACTAAAAGTGTTTTAAAAAAAAATAATATTTTGGCTAAAATTGGTTTAATTAAAAATGAGGCAAATCAATTTTACAAAGATTATAAATTCTCAAAATTTAATGATATTCCTTATGTTACTGGAAAATTAGCTGTTTCTAAAAACTATAGAATTTATTTATTTAAAAAAAAAATTACGAACGAACATTCTCACAAAGTATCTCATTTATTAAGATATAGAAATCAAGCAATTTTAACATCTTATAAAACTATTAACTCTGACAATCCTAATTTAAATTGTAGAATTCAAGGTTTAGAAAAGTTTTCACCTGTAAAATTTATTATTGATAAAGATTTGAAGACTAAAATAAATTCTAATGTGCTAAAATTAAATACAAATAAAACTTATATTTTTCATAATAAAAAAGATAAAAATATGATTAATAAATTTAAAAATAAAAATGCAAAACTTATTTTTATGGAAAAAAAAAATAATAGTTTTGATTTAAATGCAATTTTAAAAAAAATATACTCTTTGGGTTATGCAAATTTATTAGTTGAGTCAGGTCCTAATCTTTTAAAATCTTTTTTAAACAATAATTTAATAAATGATTTCTATTTATTCAAAGCTGATAATAAAATTAATTTAAAAAATTCAGTTGCTTTGAATTCTTTTATTGATTTATTGTCTAAAAAATTTAAAAAAAGATCGCAAATTAATACTTTTTTAGATAAAGAAAAACTTTTTAGGTATCAGTAGATGTTTAATGGAATAATTTTTAATAAAGGTAAAATCACAAATATTACCAAAAGAGCTAAAGGAATAAATGTCTTTATCAAGTCAAAATTAAAATTAACTAATAAACAATTAGGTATATCTATTTCCTGTGATGGTGTTTGCCTAACATTAATATCATTTAAAAAGGGTGTATCTGAATTTTATTTATCAAATGAAACTATTAGAAAATCAAAATTTAAAAAATCTAATGTTGGTGATTATGTTAATTTAGAATTACCTTTAAAGTACGGACAAAATATCTCAGGTCATATTTGTCAAGGTCATGTTGATACAGTAAGTAAAGTTACAAATTTAACAAATGTAGATAAATCTACAATTTACGAATTCAGTATTGATAAAAAATTTTATAAATATTTAGTTGAGAAAGCATCAATCTTAATAAATGGTGTGTCTCTAACCATAGCAAGAATAAAAAAGAATAAATTTGAAATTTGGGTTATTCCACATACATTAAAACTTACAAATTTAGCAAACATTAAAAAAAATGATTTAGTTAATATTGAAATTGATATTCTATCTAAGTATGTAAAAAAATTTATTAATGATAAAAAATAAATTTAGCCCAATAGAAAAGATTATTTCTATCTCAAAAAGAGGAGGAATGTATATTCTTGTAGACGATGAAAATCGAGAAAATGAGGGCGATTTAGTATTTAATGCAAGTGATGTTAATTCTAAAAAAATTAACTTTATGGCAAAAAATGGCAGAGGTTTAATTTGTCTAACACTAAATAAAAATCAAGCAAATAAACTTGGGCTAACATTTATGGCCCCTGTTAATCAATCGAGAAATCAAACAGCTTTTACCATTTCAATAGAGGCTAAGAAGGGTATAACCACAGGTATTTCAGCTAAAGACCGGTCACGAACAATAAAAGTTGCTACAAAAAAAAATGTATTAAAAAAAGAAATAGTTTCTCCTGGACACGTATTTCCAATTATTTCTCGAGAAGGAGGAGTGCTAGTTAGAGCCGGTCATACAGAAGCATCTGTCGACATAGCTAGACTTGGCAACAAAATTCCAGCTGCTGTGATATGTGAGATTATGAATGAAGATGGTTCGATGGCAAAAGGTGATGACTTATTAAAGTTTGCAAGTAAACATAAACTTCATATTGCAAAAATTGAAGACTTAATTTCATACAGACTAAGAAAAGAAAATCTTATTAAATTAAAAAAATCATCTAAGATCAATTTAAATAATCAAAAATTTAAAATTTATGTTTTTGAGAATTCAATTGATGGTTCTGAACATTTTGCATTAGTTAAGGGCAAAGTTAATAAAAGTAAATCACCAAGAGTTAGAGTTATTTCATCTAATGTAGTTCAAAATTATCTAATTAATCAAAAACTTCCTAACTCATTTGAAAAAACTTTAAAATATTTTAAAAAATATAGCAATTGCGTTATGATTTTTATAAGAGATCCAAATTTAAAATCTGTTACTCAAACACTTAAAGAATTTAAAGATAAAAAGTCTAAAACTAAGGAAAAGGATCAATTAATAAAAAGTTATGGTATTGGAGCGCAAATAATTAAATCTTTAAAAATAAAGAAAATGATATTAGTTACTAGAACTCTAAAAAAGGTTGTTGGGTTGGATGGTTATGGTATCAAGATTGTTAAACAAGAAATTATAAAATGAAAAATAAAGTATTAATTATACAAGCAAACTATTATAAAGATATTTCAACTGCTCTTCTTAAAAGTACTAAGAATGAATTAAAGAATTTTGCAAAGATTAATGTAATCTCTGTTCCAGGAGTATTTGAGATACCCGTAGTTATTTCTAAAAATTTAAAAAAATATGACGGTTTTGTAGCACTTGGATGTGTAATTAAAGGTCAAACGCCCCATTTTGATTTTATATCTAAATCAACTACTGATGCAATTATGAATATATCTGTGGAATCAAAAAAACCTGTTGGTAATGGAATAATTACTTGTTTAAATAAAAAGCAAGCAATAGCACGTGGCAAAAAGGGTAGAGAAGCAGCCAACGCAGTAAAAACAATATTATCTTTATAATGCCGCTTCATTTTAGTAAAAAAAATAATCCAAGAGTTATTATAATACAGAAGCTTTACAGCAAGTATTATAACAATGATGTAGAATTAAATTTTCCAAAACATCGTTTCAAAAAATTTATAAAAGATGTAGTCAACGGTACAATTGAAAGAGATGACGTAATTCATGAGGAAATTATAAATCATTTAAATGAAGATTTAAAAATATCAAATTTAGATAAAGTTTTTCAAGTAATAATAAAAAGTGCGATTTTTGAATTAATGTATAAACCAAAAATATCCTCAAAGATAATTATTAAGGAATATCTTAATGCTTCCAATTTCTTTATTGATTTATCACAAACAAAATACTTAAATGCTTTGCTTGATAAAATTTCTAAGAAATTAAGAAACTGATGAATGAAGAATTCTTAATAAATAGTTATTTAAAAAAATTATCTAAAAATAATCCATCTTCACTTAATTTAAATGATGATGTTTTTTTTGATAAAAATAAAAAATTGGTTATCTCTGTCGATACTTACAATGAAGGTATTCATTTTTTAAATTTTAATAAACCAGATCTTGTTATAAGAAAGATAATAAGATCATCTATATCAGACATTTATGCAAAAGGAGTAAAGCCAAATTACTTCTTTTTAGCTGGTTCAGGCAATAAAAAACATTTCACAAAAAAAAATATTTCGCTAATTAGTAAATCTTTATTTTATGAACAAAATAAATTTAAGATTAAATTATCAGGTGGTGATACCACATTCTCAAAAAATTTGAGTTTTACGATCATGTCTTTAGGATATTCAAATAAAATTGTCTATAGAAATAAAGCTAAAAATGGAGATGATATATATATAACAGGTAATATAGGTGACAGTTACGTTGGCTTAATAGCTTTAAAAAAGAAAATTAAGCTAAACTCAAATCATAAAAAATATTTTATAGATAAATATTATTCGCCTAATTTACCTATAAAGTTTAGCTCACATCTTTTTAAAATTGCAAATTCCTCTATGGATATTTCTGATGGATTGGTAGCCGATCTAAACAAATTAATAAATAAACAAAAACTTGGATATTTAATCGATATAGATAAGATCCCAAAATCAAATAATTTAAAACTATTAATTAAACACAAAAAACTGAATATATTAGACTATTTATTAAATGGTGATGATTATCAAATTTTATTTACTGCTTCTAAGTCCAAGAGAAAATATATAAAAAAATTATCCTCAAAAATGAATCAAAAAATTTCTATTATTGGACAAATTAATAGTAAATCAAAAAAATACATATTAGATAATAGGAAAATTCCAATAAAATACCTCAAATATCAGGGTTATTCTCATGTATTCTAAGAAGTTAAATATTGCCTTTTATAATCTTTTTTGTAATGTCCGCATTTTAAAAAATAACTAAAATACTTATTTAAGGAATTATATGTCTGTTGATACCATTTTATTATACACAATTTTCGCTGGAATATTATCCATTGTATATGGATTTGTAACTGGATCTTCAATTTTGAATGCAAGTGCAGGTAATGCAAAGATGCGAGAAATTGCTTCTGCTATTCAAATTGGTGCAAAAGCATATTTAAACAGACAATATAAAACAATCGCTATAGTTGGCATTGTTGTTTTGGTTATAATTAGTTTTGCTTTTTCAATATTAGTCGGAATTGGATATTTAATTGGAGCAGCACTATCTGGTATAGCTGGTTACGTTGGAATGTTAGTTTCTGTTCAAGCTAATGTTAGAACTGCAGAAGCCTCAAGAAAGGGTTTATCTCAAGGTCTCTCAATCGCATTTAAATCAGGAGCAATAACAGGGATGTTGGTTGCTGGTTTGGCTTTACTAGCAATTGCTGTCTATTACTACATATTATTATCAGCAGGAGTTGACGAAAGAGAAATTGTAAATGCATTAGTAGCCTTAGGTTTTGGTGCATCATTAATATCTATTTTTGCAAGATTAGGTGGCGGAATTTTTACTAAAGGTGCTGATGTTGGTGCAGATTTGGTAGGAAAAGTCGAAGCAGGTATTCCTGAGGATGATCCTAGAAATCCTGCTGTTATTGCTGATAACGTTGGTGACAACGTAGGTGATTGCGCAGGTATGGCAGCAGATTTATTTGAAACATATGCTGTAACTATAGTTGCTACCATGGTTCTTTCATCAATATTTTTTCTATCTGATTTAAATATGATGGTTTATCCCTTAAGTATTGGAGCGGCATGTATTTTAACATCTATTGTAGGAACTTTCTTTGTAAAACTTGGCAAATCAAAAAATATTATGAATGCTCTATATAAAGGTTTTGTTGCTACAGCAATTTTATCATTAATTATATTATACCCAGTAACAGATTATGTTATTGGATTAGATACCAGCTATTCAGCAAACGGAGTTTCTTTTAACGGTATGAGTTTATACTATTGTGGAGTTATAGGTTTAGTTATCACTGGTTTGTTAATATGGATTACTGAATATTATACAGGTACAGATTATAGACCAGTTAAAAGTGTTGCTGAGTCCTCAACAACCGGACATGGAACTAATGTAATTCAAGGACTTGCAATTTCTATGGAAGCTACAGCGGTACCAGCTATTATAATTGTTGCTGGTATTTTATTAACTAATTCAATAGCTGGTTTATTTGGTATAGCAATAGCTGTTACTACTATGCTTGCACTTGCGGGTATGGTCGTAGCACTTGATGCATATGGCCCAGTAACAGATAATGCAGGCGGAATAGCTGAAATGTCAAATTTACCAAAAAATGTAAGAAAAACAACAGATGCTTTAGATGCAGTCGGAAACACAACAAAAGCTGTAACAAAAGGTTATGCTATAGGTTCAGCTGGATTAGGAGCATTAGTTTTATTTGCAGCATATACAGAAGATATTAAACATTTTTCCAAAGAGGCTGGATCAAAACTTGAGGGCATAGTTGTTACTTTTGATTTATCAAACCCTTTTGTTGTAGTTGGCTTGTTGATTGGTGGAATGTTGCCATATTTATTTGGATCAATGGGAATGCAAGCTGTAGGTAGAGCAGGAGGTGCTGTTGTTATTGAGGTAAGACGGCAGTTTAAAAAAATTCCTGGTATTATGAAACGTAAAGCTAAGCCTGATTATGGAAAATTAGTTGACTTATTGACAAAAGCAGCAATTAAAGAAATGGTAATACCTTCATTACTTCCTGTGCTATCACCAATTGTTTTGTATTTAATAATTCTTCCAATTGGAGGTCAAGTAGCAGCTCTTTCATCAGTAGGAGCAATGTTATTAGGTGTAATCATTACAGGTTTATTCGTTGCAGTTTCAATGACCGCAGGCGGAGGTGCTTGGGATAATGCAAAGAAATATATTGAAGATGGAAAATTTGGTGGAAAAGGATCTGAAGCTCACAAGGCAGCAGTTACTGGTGATACTGTAGGCGATCCTTATAAAGACACCGCAGGTCCAGCTGTAAATCCAATGATTAAAATTACTAATATTGTAGCTTTATTACTATTAGCAGTGATTGCAGGTTAATTAATTTTTTTATTTTTAAGTGGGGCGTTTATTTTTTCTCTTAAAGAGCTAAATACTCCATATAACACGCCGCTGTTTGTAAAATCTTTTTCTGTTTGTGCTTTAAGATATTTTAAATTATTCATGTCATTAATATCTAATAATTCCTTACTTTCTAAAATACCTAAATTGTTAAATTTAACAATAATAACATTATTTTTTTCAATTTTTTGTCTTCCAAATTTTAATACTGACTGATTGGTTTTTAATCGTTCTATATAAATCC
>CACNAX010000001.1 GCA_902618565.1 uncultured Pelagibacteraceae bacterium | reverse complement strand
ATGGAGCAGAATTAGCTGCCAAATTCATTTGTGACAAAACTCCAAAAGGTTCAGATGTTGCAATTTTGACTGGAATAGAGTCTCAATCAACAGCTTTACTAAGAAGAGACGGTGCAATTAAAGGATTTAAAAATTGCGGTTTAAATATAGTTGCTACTCAAACAGCTGAGTGGGATACTGCAAAAGGTAGATCAGTTACTGAGTCTATTATTTTGAAAAATCCTAACATCAAAGCAATATTTGCTTCAAATGACAATATGGGCCTAGGTGCTATGCAAGCTCTTAAAGATGCAGATATGAATGATGTTGTTGTTGTTGGTTTTGATGCAACTCCAGATGCTGCTACAAGTATCTTAAAAGGTGAAATGACTGCAACTATTGCTCAGTTCTCATATAACATGGGTGCTTACGGTGTTAAATATGCACTTGAGCTAGCTAATGGTGGAAGTATTGATCCAAACATTGATACTGGAACACAACTAGTAACAAAAGAAAACGCTAACGATTTTAAATAATCGTTAGTATATAACATTTAAAAAAGGGTGGAATTTTTATTCCACCCTTTTTTTTTATGTAATATAATCTTTTAATGTTAATAAATATTAACCCTGTTTTAAGCCCTGATTTACTTTTTAATTTAAGATCTATGGGTCATGGTGAGAAAATTATTCTTGCTGATGCTAATTTTCCTGCAAACTCTATCAACAAAAATGTAATTCGATTAGATGGGGTAGATATTAAAAGTGCAGCAAATGCAATTTTATCTGTTTTTCCATTAGATAGTTTTATTGTATCACAAGGGGGCTCACCTGTACTTAGAATGGAAGTAGATGATAAACCAGAGGAACTAACTGAAACTCATAAAGAATTTATTGATGCAGTAAAATATAATTCTGGTCCCCAATGGAAAGTTGGATCAATTTCAAGACAAAATTTTTATGAAGAAGCAAAAAAAGCATATTGTATTGTAACCACTACAGATGCTCGACCTTTTGGATGTTTTATTATTACTAAAGGAGTTATTCTTCCTGACGGTAAAGTCTGGTCTTAATTAAATGAAATCTATATGTGTATTTGGAGTATTTGTTGCAGACTTATGTTTTATTGGTGAAAAAATTCCTGAAGTTGGGCAAACTATTTTAGGAACAAAACACTTAATAGGACCTGGTGGAAAAGGATCTAACCAAGCCATTGCTGCAGCAAGACTTGGCGGAAATATAAGTTTTATTACAAAAATAGGTGATGATAATAATGCTGAAATGGCACTAAATTTATATAAATCCTCTGGAGTAAATACCGATTATATTATCAAAGATAAAAATCAATCAACTGGCGTTGCTGGTATTATGATTAATACTAATACAGGTGATAATGCAATAAACATCGTACCAGGCGCTGCTGGCACTTTAAATAATTCTGATATAGATAATAATTTAAAAGCAATTGAAAACTCAGATATATTCTTAACACAATTAGAAACACCATATGATGTTACAAGCTATGCTTTACAAAAAGCCAAAGATACTGGATCAATTACTATTTTAAATCCAGCTCCGGCTTCAAAAATATCTGAGAATGACTTTAAAAACATAGACTATTTTACACCAAATGAAACTGAGGCTAGTTTTTATTTAGAAAAAAAAATAGAAACAAAATCTGAAATAGAAAATGCAGCTAAAGAATTTTTAAAAAAAGGAGTAAAAAATATTCTAATAACTCTAGGTTCTAAAGGAGTTTATTTTTCAAATGGAACTGAAAACCATTTTGTAGATGCTCATAAATTAAAAGACGATGTAAAAGATACTACTGGAGCAGGTGATGCTTTTAATGGAGCTTTTAGTGTAGCATTAGCCAAATCATTAAAAATTGTTGATGCATTAGAATTTTCCAATAAAGTTGCTGGTATTTCTACAACTAAAGAAGGAGCCGCGAATTCCATGCCAACATATAAAGAGGTCGAGGTTTACTAAGTATGAAATATAACGCTGATAATAAAAGATATTCAGAGATGTTATATAGAACTTGTGGCGATAGTGGAGTTAAATTACCACTAATAAGCCTTGGGCTTTGGCATAACTTTGGAGGTGAAGTTCCACTTTCTAATATTAAAAAAATATTATTCTATGCTTTTGATAAAGGCATTACTCATTTTGATTTGGCAAATAATTATGGCCCACCTTACGGTAGTACAGAAAGTAATTTTGGAAAAATAATAAGCAAAGATTTAAAAAAATATAGAGATGAACTGATTATATCATCAAAAGCTGGTTATGATATGTGGGAAGGACCTTATGGAGAATGGGGGTCAAAAAAACATATTATCGCAAGTTGTGATCAAAGTTTAAAAAGAATGAAAATTGATTACTTTGATATATTTTACTCACATAGATTTGATCCAAATACACCTTTAGAAGAAACAGCAGATGCATTAGAGAGTATTTATAAATCGGGAAAAGCTTTATATGTTGGTATATCATCTTATTCTTCCAAAAAGACGAACCAAATTTACAAAATTCTAAAATCAAGAAATATTAAATTGTTTATTCACCAGCCTTCATATTCTTTAATTAATAGATGGATTGAAAAAGATTTAACTAAAACTATAAAAAAACTTAAAATTGGATGTATTGCCTTTTCTCCTCTTGCTCAAGGAATGCTATCAGACAAATATTTAAAAAAGATACCTAGAGTTTCAAGAGCGAGTGATGTTACATCTTATTTAGATAAATCTTTAATAACAAAAAAAAACTTAAAGATAGTTTCAGATTTAAATAAGATTGCAAATAAAAGAGGTCAATCTTTATCTCAAATGGCAATTTCTTGGGTCTTGTCAAATAATTATGTAACATCTGCTCTAATCGGAGTTAGAAATATTAACCAGTTAAAAGAAAATATAGAAAGTCTAAACAAACTTAATTTTACACCTTCTGAAATGAGAATAATTAATAAAACCGCTAAAGAAGGGGATATAAATATTTGGAAAGAATCAAGCTCTTACTAAAATGAAAATTGGAATAGATATTGGGGCAACAAAAATTGAAAGCGTCATCTTAAAAAAAAATGGTGATGAAATTGAGAGATCAAGGATCCCTTGCCCAAAGAGTTATAAAAAAATAATAAAAGATGTTAGTAAAATAGTTTTTTCACTAGATCGGAAGTATAAAAAAAAATTTCAAGTAGGCGTGTGTCATCCCGGATCTATAGATTATAAAACTGGACTACTTAAAAATTCAGTAAATGCCAAACAATTAAATAATAAAAAATTAAACATAGATTTATCAAAAGCTTTAAAAAGAAATATAAAATGTGAAAATGATGCAAATTGTTTTGCATTATCTGAAGCAATGGATGGAGCTGCAAAAAATTATAATGTTGTTTTCGGAATAATTATTGGATCAGGTACTGGAGGTGGAATAGTTATTAATAAGAAAATCTTAAAAGGTGCAAATTATATTTCTGGAGAGTGGGGACATCTTCCTCTACCAATTTTTGGAAATCTAAACGATAAAAAATATATTAAAAAAAAGATATCACTTATGCAAATACAAAAGTTTACCTCAGGAAAAGGTTTGGAAAAACTTTATCATAAAAAAATTACTGCGAGAGAAATATTTAATAAATCTGATAAGTTTACAAAATCAATTTTTATTAAACATTTTAAAATACGGTTGGCTAGAGCACTTGTTAACTTAATTTATACAATTGATCCTGATGTATTTGTATTTGGAGGTGGATTATCTAATGAAATCTCTTCATTAAATGAATTAAAGAAAATGGTTGCAAAAAATATGGAAATTAAACATATAAATACGAAATTTTTAAAGGCTAAGTATGGAGATGCAAGTGGAGTAAGAGGAGCGGCACGGTTGAATTATTAATATGACAAAAATCGGTTTTATAGGAATTGGATTAATGGGTGCTCCTATGGCAAAAAATCTTCTAAAATCTAAATATCAAGTCAAAGTTTTTAATAGAACTAAAAAAAAAGCTGATAAATTAAAAAATTATGGCGCAAAAGTATGTAATTCATTAAAGGAAGTTGTTTCTGACCAGGATTTAATAATTACTATGTTATCTGATGATAAGGCTATAAAAAAAATATATTCTAACTTAGAATTTTTAAAAAATTTAAAAGCAGGATCTACAGTTATAGACATGAGTTCTGCAAATCCTAAAACAGCAATTAATTTATCAAAATTATTAAAAAAATATAAAGTTAATTTTTTGGACGCGCCAGTTTCTGGAGGCACAAATGGTGCAGAGAATGCTCAGCTGGCCATAATGGTTGGCGGAGATAAGAAAGTTTTTTCTAAAAATTTAAATATACTAAAGAAATTAGGCAATCCTGTTTTAGTTGGAAAAAATTCTGCAGGTCAAATAGCAAAATTAGCTAATCAAATAATAGTAGGAATTACAATTGGATCTGTTGCAGAGGCTATTAAATTAGCACAAAAAAATAATGTAAATCCAATAAATATTCTCAAAGCATTAAAAGGGGGGTGGGCTGACAGTAAAGTTTTACAAACTCATGGATTAAGAATGATCAAAAAAGATTTTAAACCAAGAGGAAAAAATTTTTCTCAATTAAAAGATATGAACAACATCCTTGATTGTGCAAAAAATAAAAAGCTAGAATTACCTTTATCTAAAATAGTTAAAAAAATGTATAATAATCTCGTTAAAAAAGGATTGGGTAATTATGATCATAGTTCGTTATACAAAAGCTATAAATAATTATTGGAGATAAAATGAAATTACTAAGAGTGGGAGAAAAAAGTCAAGAAAAGCCAGCTATATTAGATAAAGATGGAAAGTTGAGAGATATATCCAAACATATAAATGATTTAGATCCAACTAATTTAAATTTTGAAACAATTGAAAAAATTAAACAAATTGATTTATCATCCTTGCCTGTGATTTCAAATAATACAAGGATTGGTTCATGCATAACTAAACCAGGAAAATTTATTGCAATTGGATTAAATTTTTCTGATCATGCAGTGGAAACTGGAGCAAAACCACCAACAGAACCAATTGTGTTTATGAAAGCCAGTAGTTCAATCAATGGACCAAATGATGATATTGAAATTACAAGCTATTCAAAAAAACTAGATTGGGAAGTTGAGCTAGGTTTAGTTATAGGAAAAAATGCTAAAAATATCCCAGAGAAAAATTCACAAGATTATATCTTAGGTTATTGTTTAGTGAATGATGTAAGTGAAAGAGAGTGGCAAATAGAAAAAATGGGACAGTGGGTAAAAGGTAAGTCGCACGATACATTTGGTCCTATTGGTCCATACCTTGTGACCAAAGATGAGATTAATGATGTAAATAACCTAAACATGGAATTAGATTTAAATGGTGAACGAATGCAAACAGGTAATACAAAAACAATGATTTTTAATGTAGATCATATTGTTTCATATGTTAGTCGATATATGTCCCTTCAACCAGGAGATATCATTACCACAGGAACACCCCCAGGAGTTGGAATGGGAATGAAGCCACAAAAATTTTTAAAAGCAGGTGATGAAATGAGGCTTTCAATTGAACTTCTTGGTGAACAAAAATCAAAAGTAGTAGCAATTTAATCCAAATATAATCTCTTTTTTGGTATAATAAATTGTGATCAAAAGAGACTTATATTATGAGAGAATTCCAACAAAATCTTTAAGAGAGGATGTTAGGTTTTTAGGAAATTCATTAGGAAATGTAATTAAAGAACAAGAAGGTAAAAGCTTTTATAATCTTGTTGAGAAAATTAGAAAGTTATCAAAAGCAAATAAAATCCAAAAAAGATCATATAAAAAAATTTCTAGTGAAATAAAAAGTATTAATCCTAAAAATACTTACAAGCTTGCAAGAGCATTTAATCATTTTATGAATTTTATAAATCTAGCCGAGTCTATTGATGCATCTAGACAACTCAACCAATATGAAAATAAAAGAGACGGTAAAAATCAAAAAAATATTTTTATAGAAGAAATTTTTGAGAAATTATTTAAAAATAAAATAATTAATAATAATAAAATATATAATTTTGCGAAAAATTTAAATATTGGAATAGTTTTGACAGCTCATCCAACAGAGGTCAAAAGAAGAACTTTAATTCAAAAATATCATAAAATTACAGAAATACTTGAAGAAAGAGAGTTATTTAAAGATCACGCTTTAAAAATAAAATCTTTAAATAAAAAAATTCATGATGAATTTACCATTATCTGGAATACAGATGACTTAAAAAGATCAAAACCGTCTCCAGCCGATGAAGCGCGATGGGGTCTTGCAATAATAGAGGATAGTCTTTGGGAAACTATTCCAAAAGTCTACAGAAGACTCAATGATATATTTTTGAAAAATATGGGTAAAGGTTTGCCAAAAAATTTTAATCCTATTGAGTTTGGTTCATGGATGGGAGGTGATAGAGATGGAAATCCAAATGTAACTTCAAAAGTAACCAAAGAAGTTTTGTTATTATCAAGATGGGAAGCAGCAAAATTGTATGAAAAAGAACTTACTAAATTAATTAGATCGTATTCAATGAGAAAATGTTCAAAAAAAATTCAAAAAATAACAGGAAAATCATTTGAGCCTTACAGAGTTTTCTTAAGACCTCTAAGGGATAAAATGAGATTTACTCACAGAGCAATTGAACAGTTCATAGTCAATAAAAAACCTTTGGACTATAAAAAATTGCTAAACTCAAAAGAGGAAATTTTAAAACCTCTTAGAATTGTCCGTGAGTCTTTAGAGGAAAATCAAAGTGAAAATATAGCAAGTGGCGAATTATTAGACTTAATGAGAAGAGCAAAATGTTTTGGAGTTAATCTTGCAAAACTAGATATTAGACAAGAGTCAACTAGACATTCACAGTTAATTAATGAACTTATTAAGAAAAAAAATAAACTTAATTATTTAAAATGGAGTGAGGAGGAAAAAATTAAATTTTTATCTTCTAAGATGAAAAAAAAATCAAATTTCATAAAAAACTTTAAATTTAAAAATAAAGAAAATAAAGAAGTTTGGTCAACATTTAAAATTTTATCTGAAGAGCCGCCTGAATGTTTAGGAGCTTATGTTATTTCAATGACATCATCTGCATCTGACATTCTCTCTGTTTTATATTTGCAAAAAGAAGCAAATATTAAAAACAAATTAAGAGTTGTCCCTTTATTTGAAACATTAGATGACTTAATTAACGCAAAATCAATAATGGCCAGTTTGTTTTCATTAAAGTGGTACAGAGATTTAATAAAAAATAAACAAGAAGTCATGATTGGATATTCAGACTCAAGCAAAGATGCTGGAAAAATTTGTGCAAGTTGGCATCAATATAAGGCTCAAGAAGAAATTATTAAAATTGCTAAAAAATATAACATAGATGTTACGTTCTTTCATGGAAGAGGAGGTTCTGCGGGTAGAGGAGGAGGTCCAATTCAAGCTACTTTAAAATCTCAACCACCAAATACTGTAAATGGAAAAATCAGAATAACAGATCAAGGAGAAGTAATTCAACAGAAATATGGATATCAGCCTTTAGCAATTTATAATTTATGTAGCTATATAGGAGCGGTAATGGAGGCAACATTAACCCCACCGCCAGTCCCTAAGAAAGATTGGAGAAATCTAATTGAAAAAATGTCTGATATTTCAAAAAGCTCATATAGAAAAAATATTAATCAAAGTTCAGATTTTATTAAATATTTTAAAACCGTTACGCCACATGTGTCTTTAGGAAAACTTTCAATTGGATCAAGACCGTCTAAAAGAAAGAATATTGATAATATCAAAAGTTTAAGAGCAATACCCTGGGTATTTGCTTGGACACAAATAAGACTAATGCTCCCAGCATGGCTTGGAAGTGCAGAAGCTTTAAGATATTCATCAATTAATAAATTTGAAAAAACACTAATAGATATGGAAAAAAACTGGCCTTTCTTCAATTCAATGATGGATATCTTGGATATGGTAATTTCAAAAGTGGACCCAGATATTTCAAAAATATATGAGGAGTATTTAGCTGACAAAGATTTAAAAAGAGTTGGAAAAAAACTTAGGTTCCAATTCGAAGTTATTAAAAAATTAAATAAAAAGATTACGCCAAAAGAAATTATAAATGAAAGAAAAAAATTTAGATCAGGAGTTATTGTAAGAAATATTTACACAGAGGTATTAAATATAATTCAAGCAGTAGTTATGAATAAAATTAAAAACAAAAAATTAAATTCAGATAAAAAAAATGATCTTAATGATGCATTATTAACATCTATTGCAGGTATTTCAGCTGCAATGAAAAATACTGGTTAAATGATAGAATTATTTGTTGCATTTGGAGCTGGATTGATAAGCTTTTTGTCTCCATGTGTACTTCCATTAATACCTGGATATATATCTTATATTTCTGGAAGCTCTTTAAATGAATTATTAGAAAAAAAAACGATTAATATATTCCCTATAGTTTTATTTACTTTTGGTTTTTCAATTGTTTTTATAAGCTTTGGAGCTACCGCAACTTTTTTAGGTTCTTTAATTTTAAGTAACTCTTTTGAACTAAGAATTATTGCAGGAAGTATTATAATTATTTTCTCCCTTCATATTATGGGATTAATTAATATTAAGTTTTTAAATTATGAAAAAAGAATTAATACTGAGATTAAATCAGGAAATTTTAGCTCAATATTAGTTGGTATGGCATTTGGATTTGGATGGACTCCATGTATTGGACCTATTTTAGGATCAATATTAGCTCTAGCATCAATTGAGCAAAGTTTGAACCGAGGTATATTGTTACTTGTGTTCTATTCACTTGGTTTAGCACTGCCTTTTATTGCATCAGGTTATTTGATTCAACGTTTTATGGTTGTTACAAAAAATCTAAAATCAAAAATGATAACTATTTCAAGAGTTGGTGGAGGATTATTATTGATAACAGGAATATTAATGATTACAAACCAGTTGCAAGCTTTAGGATTTTACATATTAAAGTATTTTCCTATACTTCAAAAACTTGGATAAAAATGAAAATATACCAAATCGATTGCAGTGCTAGAAAAGAAGGTTCTACCTCAAGGATGCTTGCAAAAAAAATACTTGATAAAGTTAAAAAAGATAATGATGAGGTCATTTATAGAGACCTAGATGACGAAATGCTTTTTATATCTGGCTTAACTGAGTCTGGAATGAAAATTCCGGAGAATGAGCAAACAGATGAACATAAGAAAATGTTTGAATTATCTGATAAGTTAGTATCGGAGTTAAAAGAATGTGATGTAATTATTATATCAGTGCCAATTTATAATTTTGGCCCACCAGCAACCCTTAAAGCTTGGGCTGATCTTGCAGCCAGAGTAAAATTGACATTTAAATATGGGGATGACGGAAGAAGAAAAGGTTTATTAGAAGATAAGCAGGTATATTTAGTAATTACTTCTGGCGGAACAAAAATACAAGGTGAAGAAGACTTTTTAACCCCGTGGTTGATACATATGTTAAATTTTTTTGGTATTAAAAAAATCGATATAGTTGCAGCAGATCAAATGGCTTTAGATTATGAAAAGTCGATAAAAAACGCTGAAGAAAAAATAAAAGAATTATTTAAAGATTAAATTTTCTTTTTAAATGTCTAAGTTTACCTTCTGTACTGTCGAAATCAATATAGCATCCTTGTAAATATCTATCACCTTCGTTAACATCATACTTTGTTCTTCCATGAAGTAATCTATGATTGTCCATCATTAATAAATCTCCAGTTTCTAATTTAAATTCAACTTTATATTTATCAGAGTTATATAATTCAGAAATTTTATTTCTAGCTTTATAGAATAAATCCAATTTTGATTTTTCTAATATCGGAGCATAATCTAATCTTGGACTAAATCTAACTTGTTTAAAATTATTTTTTTCATCCAATTTAATTAACTCAGACATATCTTCTAGAACAACTGTATTGTCTATAAATTTAAATTTTACTTTAACTGAAGATAAAATTTCATAATATTCTGGATAATCCTCTTTGATTTTTTCACTTACTGTGTAACCATCAACCAAGGTAGAATTTCCTCCACTCACATTATTTATAATACAATGCAATAATTGAACACAAGGAACTGGTTTTCTATACGGATTATCTGTATGCGGAGATAATGCTAATGATGTATAAGCCAAATCATTTGGATTAGGCACAGATCTTACATTAAAAAATTCCCCAAAATTTGTTCTTCTGACACTCCCAATTGAATTTGCAAATTTAATAATAAAATTATCTTCAGTTGGTACATTAGTTAGAACTACAAAACCATATTTATAGAATGATACTAATAAATCATACATGATTTTTTTTTCAAAAATATCATTTTCAAATTTAAATTTTTGAAAATTATTAAAATTTGAATCCCATTTAATTTTATCAATTGAAATAGGATCAAGATTTTGTGATTTATACTCATTTAATATTTGATCTTCTTTTATTTTATAATTGGTTCCATCATTGAAAAATAAATTAAGTAATCCATCTTCATTCTCAATTTTTTCTATATCAATGTTAGTATTTATAGAATTTGGATCAAATAATCTTTGTTGATTTCCTTTATCCAGAGCATCTTCGTTATTTATTCTTTCTCTAAGCCAAAATGGATGTATTTCTTCTTTATTATTTCCACTATTTATAAATACTTTTTTAGAATCGGTTTCTATTTTCATCTACTTGGATTCTTCTATCAAATTCTAAAATTTTCAAGATATTTTATTTGAACTAGTTGTATATTTTAATTATTACTCATCAGATAAATGACCTTCAAAAAAACAAAAGATTTCAAGATTTATTACACCTTTTTGAATAAACTTGCTAAGGATTTAACTAATTTTTATTACACTAAACTTAACAAAACTTTTACAATTAATAACAAGTTAAAAGGTAAAGGTTATGATCCCGTTACCAGTGCCGATAAAGCTTTTGAAAAATTTATAAGAAAAAAAATTAATGATAAGTTCCCAGATCATCAAATTATTGGTGAAGAGTTTGGGGTAAAAAAGACGAAAAGTCTATTTTCATGGATAATTGATCCAATTGATGGGACAAGATCATTCGTTGCTGGAAATCCTACTTGGAGCAATTTAATTTCTCTAAATTATAAGAATAAACCAATAGTCGGGCTAGCTAATTTCCCAAGAATGAAAAGATACTATTTAAATCAAAATGATAAATCTGCTTTTGTATTTGAAGGCAGAAAAAAAAGAAAATTAAAAGTAAACAAAAAAATAAAATTTAATTATTTAAAAGTAGCCGCTGCTTTTCATGGAACTTTGTCTTTTCAAAAACAAAAAAAAATAACGAAATTTATTAAGAGAATGCAGTTTCCATGTTTCGATGCACTAACATATTGCCAATTAGCAGAGGGAAGACTAGATATTGTAGCTCAATGCGCAAACAAAATTTGGGATATACATCCAATAATACCAATTATTAAAGCATCAGGTGGAATAATTACTACATGGGATAATAGGGATGCTTCATTGGGTGGAAAAATAATTGTTTCAAATAATTTATCAAATCATAAAAAAATTTTAAAATTGCTCAAGCCAGCCACATGAAAAATATAATTGTTCTTCAACACATTAAAATTGAGGATCCCGGTTATATTAAAGATTTAATGTTAGAGGATAAAGTTCATATTAAAACTGTAGAACTCGACGAAGGAGAAAAAATACCTGATGATCTATCTGGATTTGATGCAATGTTTTGTATGGGTGGACCAATGGATACTTGGATGGAAAAAGATTACCCGTGGTTAATAGAGGAGAAAAAAAAAATCAAAGAATTTGTAGTAGACTTAAATAAACCATATTTGGGTTTTTGTTTAGGTTGTCAATTATTAGGAGAGGCAGTTGGAGGTAAAGTAGTTAAATCAAAAAATCCAGAAATAGGTATTTTAGATATTAATTTTTTAAATAGTAAAAAGGACGATTTATTATTTAAAGAGTATCCTGATATTATTAAATCACTCCAATGGCACTCATATGAAGTTCAAAATCTAGAAAATAATAATGATATAACTCTTTTAGCGTCATCTCCTGAAACCAAGTACCAAATTTTTAAATACAAAAACCATGCTTACGGTATTCAATTTCATATAGAGATAAAAGATACCACCGTAGGAGAATGGGGATGTGTGCCTGAATATAAGTCTGCTTTAGAGAGTCAGTTAGGACAAGGAGCTCTTGATAAATTTGATAGTGATGCGAAGGACAATATTCAATCTATGAACAAATATTCAAAAATTCTTTACGAAAACTTCAAAAAAATAGTGAATTAAATCACTTTAGTTTACATAATTAATAAGTTAGATTTTTATTTTAATAATATAGGAGAGAGAAATGAAGTATGGGTATTTTATAAAAATTTTATTGGCTTTTTTTCTAGCTTTTGCTCCAACACAAACATTTGCAAAAACTATTAAATGGTCAATGCAGGGTGATAGTTTAACACTTGATCCTCATGCTCAAAACGAAGGTCCTACCACTCAAGTATCTAGACAAGTATACGAAGCTCTAGTTACTAGAGGATTAGATATGAAAATTGGACCTCAACTAGCAACAGAGTGGAGAACTCAAGGTCCTAATACTTGGATCTTTAAATTAAGAGAAGATGTTAAATTTTCTGATGGAACTCCATTTACATCTGAAGATGTTGTATTTAGTATTTTAAGAGCAAAACAAAGAACGTCTGATTTTAAAGAATATATTAGTACAGTATCAGGTGTAAAAGCAGTTAATGACTACACAGTAGAAATAACAACAAGTAAACCAAATCCAATTCTTTTAAACCAACTTTCAAACATCTTTATAATGTCAAAAAAATGGAGTGAAAAGAATTTTGCAGTTATGGCACAGAACTGGGATGCTGGACAAGAAACATTTTCAGCAACAAATGCTATGGGAACTGGACCATTTAAAATTACATTAAGAGAACCAAACACTAAAACAGTTTTCAAACGTAATAAAAAATGGTGGGGTACTATGAAAGATGACAAAGTAACAGAAATTCATCTACTACCTATAAAAAATGCTGCTACTAGAGTTGCAGCTCTTTTATCTGGTGAAATTGATGTCGTTACTGATGCACCCGTGCAAGATTTGGCTAGAATTAAAAATTCACCTGCTCACAAAGTTGAAAGCACTGCTCAAATGAGAACTATATTCCTAGGAATGGATCAAGGAGCAGATAAACTTAGAACAGGTAATACAGGTGATAATCCATTCAAAAAGAAAGCAGTTAGACAAGCTCTTTATCAAGCAATAGATATTGAGGCTATTAAGAAAAAAGTAATGAGAGGTTTAAGTGAACCAGCTGGAATAATTACTTTTCCAGGTGTTAATGGATACACAGAGGAACTTGATAAGAGACTTCCTTATGATGTAGCTGCTGCAAAAAAACTTTTAGCTGATGCTGGATATCCAAATGGATTTGAAGTTGAGCTTAGATGTCCAAATGACAGGTATGTAAATGATGAAGCTATATGTACAGCTGTTGTTGGTATGTTAGGTAAAATCGGTGTTAAAGTAAATTTATTTGCCCAAACAAAAAGTAAGCACTTTAAAGAACTAAAAGATAATCAAGGTGACTTTTATATGTTAGGTTGGGGAGTTCCAACTTTAGATAGTCATTATGTTTTCCATTACTTATATGAAAGTGGAGCAAGCTGGAACAGAGTTAACTTTAGTAATTCTGATGTAGATGCTGCTATAAGAGTTATGGAAGGAGAAGTTAACCTAGACAAAAGAAATGCTGCGATAGCTAAAGCTTGGAAAATAGTAAAAGATGATATTTCTTATCTTCCTTTACATCACCAAGTTATATCTTGGGCTGCAAAAAAAGATGTTAATGTTCCGATAAGACCGAATAACGAACCGCTATTCCGTTTTGCGAGCTTTGACTAAATAATTTATTACAAGCCCTTTTTAATTAAAGGGCTTGTATAAAAATAAAATTTCATAAATTGATAAAGTATTTTTTTAAACGATTGTTTCAATCTGCAATGGTTATGCTTGTCGTAGCTTTTGTATCTTTTTCTCTTTTTAATTTTGTAGGAGACCCAATAAATAACATGGTAGGTGAGGAAACATCAGATGAAGAAAGAGCTGAGTTAAGAGAAACTTTGGGTTTAATGGACCCAATTCATGTACAATTTACTAGGTTTATAATTAATGCCTCTAAAGGAGAATTTGGAATATCTTATCAATTAAGAAGACCTGTATCAGAATTAATCATTGAAAGATTACCTGCAACAATTGAATTAGTTTTAATATCTGCTCTAATTGCATTGGTTTCTGGTACTTTATTGGGAGTATATACAGGCATAAAAAGAAAAGGTTTTTTGAGTGATTTTATCTTGGCAGTTTCTTTATTAGGTGTTTCTCTTCCAACTTTTGTAATTGGTATTTTATTTATTTATCTTTTTGCAGTTATATTGGGCGTTCTACCATCGTTTGGAAGAGGCGAGGTGGTAGATCTAGGATTTTGGTCGACAGGCTTTTTAACCATATCAGGATTAAAAGCAATCATATTACCATCAGTTACTTTAAGTCTTTTCCAAATGACCTATATAATAAGACTTGTTAGAGCTGAAATGATGGAAATACTTCAGACTGATTACATAAAGTTTGCAAGAGCCAGAGGCATTAATGAAAAAAGTATTAATTATAAGCACGCACTTAAAAATGGACTAATTCCAGTAATAACTATTGCTGGTATAAATATTGGAACATTAATTGCATTTTCAATTATTACGGAAACAGTATTTCAATGGCCAGGTATGGGATTTCTTTTCATTCAAGCTGTTCAGTTTGTAGATATTCCAATTATGTCAGCATATTTAGTATTTATAGCATTCGTTTTTGTAATGATAAATTTTATAGTCGATATCTTGTATTACTTTATAGACCCAAGAATTAGAGTTAAAGGAGATTCAGCTAGTGGATAATAAAGCTTTAACAACTTGGGATAAAATAAAAGATAGTGAAATTTATTTTAGTTTTATAAAATCTCCTACAGCAATAGTTTCATCGATTTTATTAGTAATAATATTTTTCTGTTCATTTTTTGTAGAATTTATCACACCTTATAATCCATTCGATCCATCATCTTTATCTTTAATGGATGCATTCACTCCACCATCTTGGACTAGTGATGGAAAAGTAGAATTTTTACTTGGTACTGACGGACAAGGAAGAGATATGTTATCAACTATTCTTTATGGATCTAGAATATCTTTGATTGTTGGTTTCTCAGCAATTTTATTTAGTTTAATTTTAGGAGTTGGATTAGGTCTTACTGCTGGTTTTTTTGGTGGCAAGTATGAAATGATTGTTATGCGATTAACTGATGTTCAGTTAACAGTTCCAAGTATTTTGATGGCACTTCTGGTTGATGGTATTGCACGAGGTATAATTTCGCGTGAACTTCATGACGAGATGGCAATATATGTTTTAATTTTTGCAATTGGTATTTCAGAGTGGCCACAGTTTGCAAGAGTATCAAGAGCAGCAACTTTAGTTGAAAAAAATAAAGATTATGTTTCAGCTTCAACAATTATTGGAGTTTCTAATTTTATAGTAATGTTTAAGCATATTCTTCCAAATATAATGAGACCAGTTCTTGTTATAGGAACTATAGGTCTTGCATTAGCAATCATTGCAGAGGCTACACTTAGTTTCTTGGGTGTTGGCGTTCCTCCAACTACTCCTTCTTTAGGAACTTTAATTAGACTTGGAAATGACTTTTTATTTTCTGGTGAGTGGTGGATTACCTTTTTCCCAGCAATATTCTTAGTTGTTTTAGCTTTTTCCATTAATTTATTAGGAGACTGGATGAGAGACACACTTAATCCTAAATTGAAAAAATGAGTTTTTTAAAAATACAAAATTTAAGTGTGGATTATAAATTGAGAAAAGAGACGGTTCATGCAGCAAAAGATATTAATATTGAGATAAGAAGCGGCGAAATTGTAGGATTAGTTGGGGAATCTGGGTCTGGGAAAAGTACTGTAGCAAATGCAATAATTGATTTAATTGATGAACCAGGGAAAGTATCTGAAGGATCAATTTATTTAAGTGATATAAATATTCATGAAAATAAAAAAAATATTCTAAGTTTAAGAGGAAAAAAAATCGGATTTATTTTTCAAGATCCTCAGACATCTTTAAATCCTATCTTAACAATTGGACAACAACTTATTGAAACAATCCAAACTCATCTAAACCTCAGTAACTCAGAAGCAAAAGAAAAATCAATAAATCTTTTAAAAGAAGTAGGTATAAAAGATGCTGAAAAAAGATTTGATGATTATCCTCATCAATTCTCAGGGGGTATGAGACAAAGGGTTGTTATATCACTTTCTTTATGTTGCGAACCAGAGTTGTTAATTGCAGATGAGCCCACAACTGCACTTGATGTATCAATACAATCACAAATATTAGAACTTATCAAAAAGCTGACTAAAGAAAGAAATTTAGCAGTTATCTTAATTACACATGATATGGGAGTTATAGCAGAGACTACCAATAGAGTTGCTGTAATGAAAAATGGTAATTTGGTAGAATTGGGAACAACAAAGCAAATATTAACAGAACCAAAAGAAACTTATACAAAAAGTTTAGTTAGTTCTGTTCCTCCCACAAATAAAAAGATATCCAGATTTAAAATTATAGAAAAAGAAAATAATAACCAGGAAAATATTAATTTAAAAATTTTAAATAGATGGAATAAAAGAGAGATTTTAAAAAAAGATTTAGTTCAAATAAAAAATCTTTGTAAAACTTTTAATGAAGGTTTTTTTACAGAAAAGTCTCAAAATAATGTATTAGCAGTTGATACTGTTTCATTTAATATACAAGAAGGAAAATCTTTTGGACTTGTTGGTGAAAGTGGCAGTGGAAAAACTACAATTGCAAAAATGATTGTTAATTTATTTAAACCCACCTCAGGTGAAATTTATTTTGATGATGTATGTATTAATAATATAAAAAGTAACAAAGAATTACTTAAATTTAGAAAACAAATTCAAATGATATTCCAAGATCCCTACTCTTCGTTGAATGGTAGGCTTAAGGTTAAAGATATCATTGCTGAACCTATAAAGTTACATGATGCAAATATTAGCTCTAATGAATTAAATGAGTATATAAATGATCTCTTAGACTCTGTGGAGTTATCCAAGTCTTCAGCCGAAAGATATCCTCATGAGTTTTCAGGAGGACAGAGACAAAGAATTTCTATTGCAAGAGCATTAGCAACAAAACCAAGGTTATTAGTTTGTGATGAGCCAACATCTGCTTTGGATGTGAGTATTCAGGCTCAAATACTAAATTTACTTAAAGATTTACAAGAACAACTTAATTTAACTATCCTTTTTATAAGTCATGATCTACCAGTTGTTCGACAAATGTGTGATGATATTGGAGTTTTAAGGAATGGAAAACTATGCGAAGTGTCTGAGACGGAAGAGTTGTTTAAAAATCCAAATCATGAATATACTAAGGAATTATTAAGATTAATGCCTAAAATAGAAACAATTTACAATTAAGGAGGTGAAATGGCAGTTTTTAATATGATTGAAGAAGCTGATGCTACAGGAAAAGTGAAAGAGGTATTTGAAGATATAAAAAAGAAGAGAAATACAGACTACATAAACAATTTTTGGAAAATGTTAGCCAACAACCCAGAAACTTTAGAGAGAACTTGGACTTCTATACAGCAAGTGATGAAAAAAGGTGCTTTGGATGAAATGACAAAAGAGCTTATTTATGTTGCAGTTTCAATGACAAATAGTTGTGAGTATTGTATTAAATCTCACAGTATCGCTGCTAAATCTAAAGGTGCTACTACAGAGATGTTAAGCGAACTTATTGCAGTTGTTGCAATGGCAAATGAAACTAACAGACTTGTTGAATCATATCAGGTAAAAGTTGACAAAGTTTATGAATGATAGAGCCAAAGCAATATTAGATTTTTGGTTTGATGATATGGTCGTTGAAAAGCGATTTAAAAGAGATGATAATTTTGATCAATTGATTAGAGACAAATTCAAAGATGATCATGAAAAAGCTACTTTAAATGAATATGATGATTGGCAAGATGAACCATTAAGCACTCTAGCTTTAGTTATTTTATTGGATCAATTTTCAAGAAATTTATATAGAGATGATAAAAAAGCTTTTGAGTTTGATCATAAAGCAAGACTGATTGTAAATGATGCAGTCTATAACGGGTATCTTGATCAAATGGATGAATATCAACGTTTTTTCATGCTATTGCCATACATCCACAGTGAAGAAGTTATAGATCATGATAGAGCATATAAATTGTTAGATAATTATTTATCTAATCATCCAAACTATAATGAGATAAAAAAATTTTGGAAAGATCATACCGCTGCAATTAAACGATTTCATAGATATCCGCATCGAAATAAAGTTATGGGGAGAAAATCTACACCGGATGAGTTAAAATTTTTGGAGAGTCCAAATTCCTCTTGGTAATTATTCTATTGGATAATCCCAAGCATCTCCACCAATTACCTTTGATATAGCAGAAAAATCTTTCGAACTGTTTCCATCCTCACAAAATTTTGAATATATTTCTAATGCCATCTCTCCTAATGGAGTAGATGCATTTGCATTTTTAGCACATTCATTTGCAAGTTTTAAATCTTTGTTCATCATACCTGCAGAAAAGCCTGGCTTATATTTATTGTTAGATGGAGTTCCTTCAATTAATCCAGGTAAAGGTGGATAAACTGAAATAGGCCAACTATTTCCGGAAGCATTTTTCATAATTTCATGAACTTTCTTTATATCTATATTCAATCTTCTTGCTAACATTAATGACTCTGAAGCAGCAATCATTGTTATTCCAAGAGACATGTTGTTACAAATCTTTGCACCGTTTCCGCTTCCTATCTCTCCAGCATGATAAATATTTTTACCCATTAATTTTAAAATAGGTAAAGCTTGATTAAATGCATCATTTGATCCACCAACCATAATATTTAAAGTTGCTTTTTGTGCACCCATCACACCACCACTTACTGGTGCATCAATCATCTTAATACCTTTTTCATTTGCTTTCTTTCCTATTTCTTTAGAGGTATTTATATCAATTGTTGAACAATCTATTAGTAGACAATTTTTAGAAACTTTATCTAGAACACCATTTTCTTTTAAATAAACTTCTTTTGAATGTTTTCCCTCGGGTAACATAGTGATTACTACAGACGTTTCACTATTGATTAGTTTTCCAAAATCCTTCTCAACATCAAGATTATTTTCAACTGCTTTATCAATCATTTCTTTAGAAACATCAAAAACCTTAACCTTTTTCCCTGCGTTCTTTAAATTACAGGCCATTGGGTTTCCCATATTACCAACTCCTATAAAAGCTATATTTTCACTCATATGACATCCTCTCTATTTAGTAATTTTTTCCACTAATTTATTAACCAACGGTGCAACAAAAGTTGTTGCAACTAATGCAACTGGCAAACTAATAGACCAAGCTTTGAAAAATCTTTTATAATAAAATTCATCATAACCTGTATTTATAAATGTAATAATTAGGGTCATTAACAAACTCATTCCTAAACCCATAAAAAAAACGAAAAGAATTTTAGAGAATTTTTTTGGAAACATTATTTATATTTGTCTTCAATATCGTAATATTCGTTGAAGCCAACTATATCTCTTAAGTCTGAAAATTTAGAAACATTTTTATTATAAACTTTATTTTTCATATTATTCAAACATTCTTGCATCGTTTTTACTGATGCACTCATTAGGGTTAGAGGCATTACAGCAATTTTATAACCAATTTCCTCTATTTCATTAATTTCTAATAATGGGGTTTCACCATCTTCGATCAAATTTAACATATGATGACCTGGAACTTCTTTGATAATTCTTTTCATATCTTCTTTATTTTTAACAGCTTCAATAAATAAAATATCAACGCCAAGTTTTGAAAACGATTGCATTCTTTTAATTGCATCATCTAATCCTCTAGTTGCTATGGCATCAGTTCTTGCCATTATTAAGATATCTTTATTTCCATATTCTCTTGCATCCACCGCAGCTTTAATTCTTGAGTTTGCCTCATCAAGATCGACAACATCTTTACCTTTTGTGTGACCACATTTTTTTGGCCACTTTTGGTCTTCAATCATCACACCAGCTGCTCCTGCATCCGCATATCCTCTTACAGTTCTAAATACGTTTACTGAATTTCCATATCCAGTATCCCCATCAAATATTATTGGAATTGATGTAGCATTACATATATTTCTTACTTGTTCTGCCATTTCAGAAAAAGAAATTAAACCTGTGTCCGGCATACCAAGCTTTGTAGATGAAACACTGAAGCCAGACATAAATCCAACTTTCAAACCTTCTCTTTCAATTAATTTTGCTGATAATGCATCAAAGCATCCAGGCATTACAATTATTTCTGGTCCATTTAATAGTTGTCTTAATTGTTCTGCTTTATCTTTTGATTTTATTTTTGAAAACATATTTATAATTTAAAAGGTATATATAATGCTAGGTCAGGGAATAAGTAAATAACAAATACTGTAAATAACATTATAATGACAAAAGGTATCACACCTTTAGCTATTTCTGACATTTTTGCTTTACCAATTGCTTGGAGAACATAAATATTTAGTCCAACCGGAGGTGTAATTAATGCGCACTCAATCATTAACGTAAAAATTATTCCAAACCAAATTAAATCAATATTCATTGCAGCAATTGAAATCGAAAATATAGGCATCATGATTAAAATTAATGACAGGGTTTCCATTATAAATCCTAAGATTAACAAAGTAATACAAACAACAAGTATAAATAAACCAGTCTCATTAATATTTGTAACTATGAAAGATGATAAATCTTGAGGAATTCTATAAAGAGAAATTGCTTTACCAAAAACTTTAGCTCCTGCAATAATTATAAATATAGTAACTGTAGTTTTCATTGTCTCCAAACCAGCTTCGATAAAACCTTTAAAATCTAATCTTTTTTTAGCCACAACATAGATAAATGATATTAAAAAACCAATACCACCTGCTTCTGTTGGTGTATAAATTCCAGCATAAATTCCACCTAACATGATGAAGGCCATTAATAATATTGGCAAACCTCTTTTTGTGTATTTAATTTTTTCTTCTAAAGTACTGGATACATTTTGAACTTCTTTATTAAAAAATTTCACGTAAAAAACTGAAAAGATAATAAAAAATAATGCTAAAACTATTCCTGGCCCAATTCCTGCAAGGAACATACTTAGTACAGACTCTTCAACAACAAATGCATAAACAATCATTGGAATTGATGGAGGAATTAAAATCCCTAAAGTTCCTCCCGCTGCCAAAATACCTAAAGTAAAGTTTCTGTGATAACCTCTATTAATCATTGCAGGAAATGCTACAGTTGAGATTGTTGCTGCAGTAGCCACTGATGATCCAGATATAGCAGCAAAAATACTGCAAGAAACTATAGTTGCTATTGCTAAACCGCCTGGAAAATTTCCAACCCAGCTTTGAGCAAAATTAAAAAGATCTTCTCCAACACCTGCTTTTAATAATATATTAGACATCATCAAAAACATCGGAACAGCCAATAAAATAAAGTTATCTGCCACACTGTAAAAAGTTTGTGGGATCATTAAAGGAGAAATATCTCCAAATAACATTAAACCCAATCCTATAGAACCTAAACCAAATGCTATTGGCACTCCTAAAAAAAGCACAAAAAATAACAAAAATAAGATTATTGCTACTGTCATTTAATTATATCTTTGATGTATTTAGGTACTTCGAAAAGCACTCTTAATACCAAAAATGCAAAACATAATGGTATCGCAAATTCTGTAAGAAAGGATGGAACATCTAAAATTGTAGAGCTTGTTCTTCCAACTTTAAGAGAGTCGTAAGCAATTAACCATCCATAATAAAGTACAAATCCACTAAAAATTAAAATGAATATTGCACTTATTAAATCTAATATCTTTTTTCCTTTATCTCCTACTTTGTCATATATAACGGTTATTCTGATAAAATCATTTTTATGAAAAGTATAAGTTAAAGCTAAATAAGTAGCCCAAATTTGTAAAAATCGAGAAATTTCGTTTACCCAAATAGTAGGTGAATTAAATATGTATCTCATGATAACTTCATAAGAAACTATGAAGCCTATCATAATAAATAATGCTGAAGCTAAATAGCCAGAATATTTTACAATTTTGTCGTAGGTATTCATTTGAAAACCCCGCACTTAAGTGCGGGGTATTTATACGATTTAAAGTTTGTTTGCAGCTTTTACAAGTTGATCACCAACTCCACCAGCTCCACCTGTTCTAGAAATGTAATCATCAATAACAGATGACGATGCTTTTTTAAGAGCAGAAACTTCAGAACTACTTAGGTTTACAATGTTCATTCCATTTGCTTTTGCTTCTTTGTAAGCGCCAGCCTCGATGTTAGCCATGTCATCTCTAACAGCTTTTTCAGCTACTTTTGATGCTTCAGCTATAGCGTCTCTTTGTTTTTGAGTTAATGAGCTTAGCCATTTATCATTAGCAACAACAACGAATTCGATATCGCCATGATTTGTAACTGTTAAAGTATCCATTACTTGATATAATTTTCTAGATTTTACACCAGATACACCAGTCATACCTGCATCAACTGTATTTCTTTGGTAAGCTAAATATTGCTCAGATCCAGATATTAATGCTGGTTTACCACCTAAAGAACTCACAAAAGCTCCAAGTGTTTTTCCAAATACTCTAATTTTTTTATCTTTAAAGTCACCCGGAGTTTTCATCGGACCACCATTAGATAACATTATTGCTGATCCATAAGCTTGATAATAAAGTGGAACTGCTCCAGTCTTTGCTATTGCAGGATCAAGGATAGCTCTTATCTCAGATCCAGCTTGAGTTGCTTTTCTTACTTTTTGTTCTGAGTCAAATAAGAATGGAAGATAGAAAACATCAACTTCAGGATTAGTTCCTGCAAATCTTGTTATAGATGCAACACCAGCTTCGATCGCTCCTGAACCTACAGCTTGCGGAACCTCTTTATCTTTGTAAAGTTGTGCGGAGTCGTAAATCTCTACTTTAATGTCTGATCTTGATTCTAATTCTTTTTTAAATACCAAAAGGTTCTGACCTAAGTGAGCCTTTAATGGTAATTGAAGTGTAATTCTCATTTTTGTTTCCGCCAAACTTGCACTGGCAAAAGAAACGAAAATTAGAGAAAATATTATTCTTTTAAAGATTTTCATGTTATTTCCCTCTTTTTTGTTAAATGAGACTATTTAAGTCGACTTTAAAATTAAATACAATATTAATAATCATCAATGAATTGGATAATTGTAGCTATTTCTGGGGCTTTTTTTCAAAATCTTAGATCAACTTTACAGAAAAAACTTAATCAAAAAGTATCTACTATTGCATCAACTTATGTAAGATTTGCTTTTGCGTTACCATTCGGGACTATTTTATTTTTTTTGTATTTCCAAGATTTAAATGTAATTCCTGAAATTCTAAGTCAAAAAAAATTTATATTTAACGTATTATTAGGTTCAATTTTCCAAATAATTTTTACATTTGTTTTACTCTATTTATTTAGATTTGCTAATTTTGTAGTTGGAACTTCATTGAGCAAGACTGAAGTTATTCAAGTCGCAATTTTTGAATATTTAATAATAGGGGATAAATTAAATAAATTTGGAATAACAGGAATTATTGTATCTACAATTGGAGTAATTATATTATCGATTAAAGATTTAAGTTTATTTCTAAAAAACTTATTTTCAAAAACAACTTTAATTGGTTTATCCGCAGGACTATTCTTAGGTTTAAGTGTTGTATATTTTAGAGCAGCAGCATTAACATTGGAAAATTTTAGTAATAACTTTGAAAAAGCTATAGCAACACTATTTTTTGGTCTAGTTATACAAACAACATTAGTTACTATTTATTTAATTATATTTGAAAAGTCGCAGTTTAAAAAATTATATGAGAACAAGTATGAATGTTTGACAGCAGGGTTAGCTGGATTTCTTGCAACATTATCTTGGTTTTATGCTTTTACGTTAATACAGTCTTCATTTGTTAGAGCTATCGGCCAAATAGAATTATTATTTAGTTATGTGTCTTCAAAGTATATGTTTAAAGAAAAAGTCAAAATTACAGAAATTTTAGGGATAATTATATTTGTAGTAGGTGTACTAATTTTATTACTTAATAAGAGCTAATTAATTCTTCCAAGATAATTAACCATTACAACACCAATAATAATTAAAAAAATCCCAATTAAACCGTATATATTTGGTATCTGGTTATATTTAATCATTCCGAAAACTAAAATAGCAGCCACTGTTATCCCACTATAAGTAGCATAAGTAAAACCTACTGGTATCATAGACATAGCTTTTGCAAGTCCATACATAGTTATACACATAAAAGCTATTGATAATATCGTTGGGGTTAATTTTGAAAATCCATCTGAAATTTTAGCAAAACTATTTGCAGCTATTCCTGTTGATATAGCTAATACTAAATAAATGTAACCAGATAACGGTTTCACTTATTTGTTCCTAATAAGTTAACTATTAAGACACCCGAGATAATTAAAATCAATCCAATTATTGTATAAAAATTTGGTACTTGATTAAATTTTATAACACCAACGGCAGCTGTTGCAATTATACATAAGCCTGCAAAAGAGGCATATGTTATTCCAACTGGTATACTTTTCATAACTAAAGACAAAGTATACATGCATCCAACAATTGTTACTGCTGTGATTATGCTAGGTATTAATAATGTAAAACCTTGAGCACTTTTAGCAAAACTATTTGAAGCTGTTCCAAGAATTACTGCGATTAATAAAATTATATAAGCAGTTATATTATTCATTTGCCTTCGACCATTTGATTGCATCTTCCATTCTATCATCTCCCCAGAATATTTCATTTTTTACAATAAATGACGGACTTCCAAATATTTTATTTTTTCTAGCCTTTTCTGTATTTGATAAATAAATATTATTAACTTCCTCAGAGCTTGCCTCTGAAACAATCTTTTCTTTATCTAAGCTTAGTTTTTCGCAGATTTCACTCAAGTTTGGTTCAACAGCAGGCTCTTTTCCTTCTTGAAACCATCGTTTATACGTAAGCTGAATGTAATCTACACCCCAATTATTTTTTAAACCTAATATTGCAATTTTATTAGCTAAATCAAATTCTGTTAAAGGATAAGGAACAGGTGTTTTGGCAAAAAATCCATAATTTTTTGCTCGTCTTTCTATGTCTCTCCACATGTAATCTACTTTATTTTTTTTTTCTTTAGGAAAGGGAACATTGTTCATTTCTTTCATTATTGCTCTCACACTAAAAGGAGTCCAGTTAAACTTAATTTGATGTTGTTTTTCTGCTTCTAGTGCTCGAGTAACCGAAAGATAAGTATAAGTACTTCCAATAGAAAAATAAAAATCTATGTTGTTCACTTATTTTGGCATTGGCGTTGCGCCAGTTTCTAAACTAATCATTTTGCCATCTTTGTATTTGTAGACTGCCATAACTGCTTCTACATTACCGTCATCAAATGTTACAAACGCATGGTGAACACCAACTTCATCATTTTCATAAACAATTCTAGTTTTATCTTGCTTAATGTCACCACTCATTGCCCATTTGATAACATCACTTTTAGTTAAAACACTCCCTGATTTATGCATTGTGAATTTAAAATCATCATGCAAAAGTTCATTCATTGCTGCTTCATCTTTATTTTTAATTGCAGCACTATATTTTTCTAATATTGACATTTTTTTCTCCTTTATGCTCCTTTAATTATTAATGTATTTGATACAGTATTATCTAATCTAATCTGTCTGATAGGTTTATATATTTCGGAATTGTACCACTCAAAAACTTTTTCATAAGATGGGAATTTAATTACAACAGTTCTTGGATATTTCCACTCACCTTCAATGACTTCATTTTCGCCACCTCTTATAATGTATTCGCCACCAAACATTCGAGCAGTTGGAGGAGCTTTTTCCAAATACTCTTTGTAATTTTCAGGATTTAACACATTAATATTTAATATGATATATCCTGAAGGCATTACAAACCTTATTACAAAAATTATTACATATCTACTTTATTTAATTCGTAGACACTGTAACTTTCCATAACTTCTTTCATAACTGGAGCTGATACTGGATTGCTTCCATCTATAAAAGCTTTAAGGGCAGCTTTATCGGTCACAAAAATTTTAAACATTACTGTTTTTTTGTCAGGTGCAACTGTTCCAATTGTTTTTGATACATTTGCAACTTTCGATCTTTCTGCCATACCAGCATCTGATTGCATAAAGCCCATAAATTTTTCTAACATACCTTCTTTTAAATGAGCTACTACTAGTGTTTCTGTTTCCATATTTTATCCTTTCTTTATATTGATTGTTTATCCACTAAAATTTTCCATAAAATCTTCATGCATCGGTGTAACCTTTGCTGAATCTAAATCCACGCCTGCTTCAGCTCTTGCTGCATGAAGTTCTTTGTCATTTTTAAATGCTTCAAAACCTTCCATGGTTGCATACTTAACGATTACAGTAAATTTTGTAGGGTCTTCTTTTGATACACCTGCAAAAATAATCGTAGCACCAAATCCTTTAATTTTTTCAGCATTCGCTTTTACCATATTCATCCATGATGAAAGTGATTTTATATTTTCTTCTATTTTAATTATCATTTCTGTTTCCTCTCTATTTAACTGGATTTACAATCTTCTGACCTTCAACACCGATTGCAACCACTATTGCTTTAGCAGGCACATTTCCTATATTTCGAGATTCATGTGCAATACCGACATCTTCAACAAATGCATCACCAGCCTTATAAACTTTGGTTTTGCCATCCATCGTAAGCTCAATTTCACCTTGTTGGATCATTATTAATACTGGAAAGGAATGTGTGTGAGGTTTTACTGGAGCTCCTACAGGGACAGTAAATTCAAAAGCTGTTATTTTTGCTTTACCCGATGGATAAACAATTTCATTTCCCATACCAGTTTCACTTGTTGATAATATTCTCTTTACATGACCATCTGCAAAGCAATTTGAAGTAAAGATACTTAAGAATAATACGACTATAATTTTTTTCATAAATTTTCCTATATTGTTTAACTATTAAAATTGAATACTTCCTCTTTTACCTCTGTAAATTGATGTGGTTCAAAAAAATCATTCATAGCAGAAAGTTGCTCATTAATAGCATCGGTGCTTTCAGCCATCCAATGACAGAACATAGTCATTGTCTCATCAGGAGTGTAGTATGTCATTTGACATTTGGCCTTATCACTTGTTGATGATTCAATTATTTGTTCTCTAGTCATTCCGCCTAAAGTTTCATTAAATTTTTTTTTCATTTCTTTAGATTTAAACGTGTGAGTTACCATATAGTATTTCATATTACCTTTCAGTTTGTTTTAATCTGAGCAAACGCTCATCATTGTTGTTTCTTGTTTGTGTCCAGATTCTTCGATTACTTTAGCATTATCTGGGTCTTGCATAAATTTTTGCATTGTATCTGCTGCGGGAGTCTCCATGACTATATGAACTTTATTTGGATTATCTATTTCATTTCCAACATAAACTGTTTTTATACCAGCAGCTTCCCTAGGTTCTTTATGGGCATCAAAAGATTTTTTCCAGTGATCCCAATCTTTTACTTCAAAACTACCTACCATCTTCACCATTATTCGCCCCACACTCCACCAAACTCGTATGCAATAACTGGCTCATCACCAACTACCCATGCATCATGACCTGGTTTAACTGAGTAAGCGCTACCGGCGGTATAAGTAATTTCTGTTCCATCGTCATGTTTTGCACACACAGTTCCTTTTACAATAACCCCAATATGATTTGCCTGACAACTTGCAGCGTCGGAGTCTATTTTTGGTTTAACATCTTTTGACCATTTCCAACCTGGTTGAAGTTTAATTTGTACTAACCTCTGTCCACCAACATTCACATGGTACATGTCTGCATTGTCAAATTGTTTAAATTCCTGATCTGGTTTATCAAAACTTTTTGTTTCTGCGCCACTCATAATCTTCCTTAATTTATTCTTTTGGTAATTTTGTTGCGCCTGTTTCTACTTCGATGATTTTTCCATCTTTGAACTTCCAACAACACATTAACGCCTCTGTGTTTCCATCTTGATAAGTCACATAAGAATGATCAAAACCTATCTCATCATTTTCAAAAAGAATTCTATGTTTAACAGGACTCATCATTCCTTTACTTACAGCCTCTATCATACCTTCTTTACCCATATGCACATATTCGCCTTTAAGATGAGAAAACATCTTATATTCTTCATGCACTAACTCTCCAGCTGCAGCCCCATCCTTTTCCAAAATTGCTTTATTAAGTTTTTCTAAAATTGACATATTTCTCCTTAGTTTAAATTATAATTTCCTGTAATTTCATTGTAAGAATGAACTATCCCTTCTTGTGCAGAATTCATACCTTTTATAGTCGCAGTTCCACCACCTGATATATTTTCATACTTTCCAGTTCCACTTACATATTTCCATCTCAACATTTTTCCAAAAACACCTTTATATTGCGAAGTTGCTGTTCCACCATCTTCAAATTTATTTACGCAAGTACCACTTTCATATCCTTTTCCTGCAAAAACAACTATTGAACCTACGCATCTCATTGAAGATTTATCTCCAAAAGTCGTTCCATCTAATGCTTTTAAACCCAACATACCATCATAGATAATTGTAAAATTACCTTTATCGTCACCTAAAACCTTTGATGTACCTGCAAAAAAACCGTTTTGTTTAATTTGTCCTTGTTCAGCAAAAGCTGTGCTCGACATAAATATGATAATTAAAAAAAAATATAATTTTTTCATAAACTATTACTTTTTCATTGCATTGAACATGCTCAATGTGTCGTCAAACGCAATAAACAATGTCAGTTTACCATCATCGCTTACTTCAAAATAATGACCAAAAATAGTATCCATGCCATCTGCCTTAGCAATTGCTTTAACAAACACTTTATTCCCCTCACTTATCATCATATCAGGGGTTACTGAAAAATTACTCCATAGATCTGGAACTTGCATCATGGTTTTCATATATGCTTCTTTGCCTTTATGAGTTCCTGACATTGGATGCTTATCTCCAGGATAAATCCAAGTGATATCATCATGTACCATTTCCATAAATCCCTCCATATCCCCTTTGCCAAAAAGTTCATATCCTTTTTTTACTACTTCTTTTGCGTTCATAAAATTCCTTTAATTATTAGATAATTATTATTCATTCTAAATTAAAAATGTAATGGTTTTATTACAGTGCTGGTATGCGTGATTATATCCAGTCGGGATAAGGCAAACCTTTTTCAATTAAAAAAGGTTTATTAAACATCTTTGAGTTGTATCTGTCTGATTTGTCGCAAAGAATAGTGACAATAGTTTTACCTGGTCCTAATTTTTTCCCTAATCTAATTGCACCTGCAATATTTACTCCACAACTTGTTCCAAGACTTAAACCTTCATTTTTGATTAAATCATATAGTATTGGCAAAGATTCTTTATCTTCAATTGAAAAAGCTCCATCTATTTTTGCTTCTGCAAAATTAGCAGTTACTCTGCTGGATCCAATGCCCTCAGTTATTGATCCACCTTCAGCTTTTAACTCGCCGTTTTCAATGTGATTGTAAAGAGATGATCCCTTTGGATCTGATAGATAAATTTTTATATCTTTATTTTTTTCTTTTAAAAAACTACTTACTCCACCAATAGTTCCACCAGTTCCAGAAGAACATACAAATCCATCAACTTTTCCCTCCGTTTGCTCCCATATCTCAGGACCCGTTGTATGGTAGTGACCTTTAGAGTTTGCGGTATTATCAAATTGGTTAGCCCAAACAACTCCGTGATTATTTGAACTTTTTAGCTCTTCAGCCATTCTGGCAGCAACCTTAACAAAGTTATTTTCATCTTTATAAGGTTTTGGTGGAACTAATTTTAAATCTGCACCAATATTTCTTAATGTATCTTTTTTTTCTTGAGTTTGATTATCATTCATTACAATAATCGTTTTATAACCAAGTGAATTTCCAATAAGGCATAAACCAATACCAGTGTTTCCTGCAGTTCCTTCTACAATTATTCCACCTTTAGATATTAATTTTTTTTGTTCAGCATCCCTTATTAAAGCTAGTGCTGCTCTGTCTTTTACAGATCCTCCTGGATTTAAATATTCGGCTTTACCATAAATGTTACAGCCAGTTATTTCAGATGCAGCTTTTAGTTTTATTAAAGGAGTATTTCCAATTGATTGGATAAAATCATCCTTGTAATTTTTCATTATTCTTTTTCCTCATTACCATTTGTAACAGCATAAGGTTTAAATTCTTCAGTTGCTGTTCCAACATTCTTAGCAGGTATTCCTACCATAACAGCATTTTCAGGAACATTTTTTGTTACAACTGCATTAGCTCCAATTCTTGCATTTTTCCCTACAACTACAGGCCCCAAAATCTGTGCACCCGAACCAACGACTACATTATCATGAAGAGTAGGGTGTCTTTTAATTTCTCTTTGATCATTGGAATTTATGCTTGGAGATATTCCACCTAAAGTAACCATATGATAAATTGTTACGTTATCTGCAATGTCAGAAGTTTCACCTATAACAACGCCCATACCGTGATCAATAAATAAATTTTTACCTACCTTAGCTCTTGGATGAATTTCAATACCAGTTAAAAATCTCGAAAATTGAGAAATTATTCTTGCGATAAGATCAAATTTTGCAGTAGCAAAAAAATTTGCAATTCTGTGAAAAAATACAGCCTTAACGCCAGGGTACGTTAATATTACACTTAACTTAGATCTTGCTGCTGGATCCCTATCAATAATTGATTGCAAATAGTCATTCATAGACTGCCTATATAGTTATTAATGTTGGAATTTAAAGTTAATTAATATTGTCTAAAGTAAGCCCTTTTACATTAGCAGGTACTGCGACATCCATCATTTTTGGATTTGCAAGATTTAGATTATTCATTATGTCCGCATATTCTTCCTTTGAGCTTACTTGTAATCTTGGATTATTATTTTTTTCATTTTCAATAGTGGAAAATTTCTTGCCATTATAATCATGAGCTGGAAATACGAGAGTTTTTTCGGGTAATTTTAATAATTTATTAAATATAGAATCATAAGCATCGTAAGCATTACCATTTTGAAAATCTGTTCTACCACTTCCATTTATTAAAAGTGTATCTCCAGTAAAAACTCTATCATTCATCAAAAAACTATAAGAGCAGTCAGTATGACCAGGAGTATAAATTGCTTGAAGTTCAACTTCTTCAACTTTAATTTTTTCACCATCTTTAATTCTTAGATCTATCACTTCTGATTTAGATTTTTCTCCCATAACTCTTATACAGTTTGTTCTTTTATTTAATTCATTTAATGCTGAGATGTGATCAGCATGAATGTGAGTATCAATTACTTTTACAAGTTTAAGATCTAAATTATTTAATATAGTTGAATACTCATCAGAATGTTCAATGACTGGATCAATTATTAATGCTTCTCTACCTTCACCACTTGCAATTATATAAGTGTATGTAGAAGATTTTTGATCGAAAAGTTGTTCAAATATCATAAATACTTAACTTTATAAAAGTTTGCTTAGTAAAACAATCTTTCATATAATATTTTTTTTATAAGGAGGAGACAATGTTAAAAATAAATAGTATGTGTCCTGATTTTCAAGCTAAAACAACTGAAGGAGATATTTCTTTTCACGAATGGTTAGGTGATAGTTGGGGAGTTATTTTTTCACACCCTAAAGATTTTACACCAGTTTGTACTACAGAACTTGGTGCTTTAGGATTAATGAAAGATGAATTTGATAAAAGAAATGTAAAAGTGATTGGTTTAAGTGTTGATGGAATAGAGGATCATAAAAAATGGTTAGATGATATTAAAGATGTATCTGGTACAAAACCAAATTATCCAATTATTGCTGATGAAGATTTAAAAGTAGCAAAATTGTTTAATATGTTGGAAGCAGATGCTGGAACAACCTCAATGGGTAGAACTGCAGTTGATAATGAAACTGTAAGAACTATTTTTGTAATCAGACCTGATAAGAGAATTGGATTATATCTTACATATCCTATGGCAACTGGAAGAAACTTTTTAGAGATTTTGCGTGCAATAGACTCTATGCAGCTAACAGCTAAACATAAAGTAGCTACTCCTGCTAATTGGAAAAAGGGAGAGGATGTTGTTATTTTGCCAGCGATTAAAGATGACGAAGCTAAAAAAATATATCCAGATGGATGGGAAACTGTAAAACCTTATCTAAGAAAGGTTCCAGATCCTTCTAAGTAAATTGGATAAAAATATTTTAAACCGACAATCTCAGCATTGGGAAACTAATTTCTCAAATAAGCCTGAGATGTTTGGTTTAGAACCAAGTTTACCTGCAAAAAAAGCTTTAAATATTTTCAAAGAAAATAATTATTCTAAAATTGTTGAGCTAGGAGCAGGTCTAGGAAGAGATAGCATTTACTTTGGAAAGAATTCGATAAATGTGACAGCATTAGACTATAGTGAAAATGGAATTAAAATTATCAATGAAAAAATAAAAAAAGAAAATTTAACATCTTCAATTTCAACATTAAAATTTGACATAAGAGAAGACTTGCCATTTGAAACTAATTCAGTTGACGCTTGTTATTCACATATGCTTTATTGCATGGCTTTAACCCAGAAAGATTTGGACAAACTTAATAGCGAAATTCATAGAATTTTAAAACCTGGAGGATTAAATATTTACACAGTCAGAAATACTGATGATGGAGACTATAAAAAAGGAATTCATAGAGGAGAAGATCTATACGAAATAGATGGTTTTATTATTCATTTTTTTTCTAAAGATAAAATACTGAATTTAACAAATGGATTTAAAAACTTAAATATTGAGTATTTTGAAGAAGGATCATTTCCAAGAAAATTATATTTTATTTGTAATAAAAAAAATTGAATTTACTTTAAATTTTTGTATTTTTTCATGCAAACTTGAGCTAACAAAAGATTTGGGTCTATAAATAATTTTGAATCTTTTGCTTTTTTAAAAGATTTGTATGAAAAAATAGCTATTGGTAGTTCTGTACAACCAAGAATTATTTTTTTACATTTTTTTTTCATTAAAAATTTAACTGCTGGTCTTAAAGCTTTTTCAGCATCTTTTACTTTACCTTTTTTCACATATTTAATTGCAGTATTTACTGAACTCTTTTGTAACCTTTCACTCGGACTTATCAAATTATAATTTTTTTCAAAATACTTATGGTAGATTTTTGTGTCTAAAGTAGCTTCAGTACATAATAATCCTATAGTTGAATTTTTCTTAAATTTTTTTTTTGTGTTTAAATATACCTCTTTTGGCATACTAAGAAATGGCACTGATATTTTTTTTTGAATATCTTCATGCCAGTAATGTGCTGTGTTACAAGGCATTACAATAAACTTGCATTTATTTTTTTCCAGCATTCGACAACCAGCAATTAATTCTTTTAAAACATTTTTGTATTGCTTTAAATTCTCTGCTCTTCGTGGTGTATTTGATTTATTATAGAGGACAAACATCGGATATTTTTGATCTAATTTTCCTCTGTTTAATTTTGCAAGCTTATCACAAAAGTCTAAGCCCGCTTGAGTTCCCATGCCACCTAATATTCCAATCATAATTTAAATAATATCTTCTATATTAAAATTCAAAACATCTATATAGATATTTAAATAACAGCAGAAATATATTATCGCTAAATATGAACAGAAATTTATCCTTACTTACGTTAAGTCAGATATTTGGTTTTACCACAGCAACAATAACAGTATTTCTTAGCGGAATAGTTGGTTCTCAAATTAGCTCAAATCAGTCTTTATCAACTTTACCAACCGCTTTATTCGTAGTTGGAACAGCAAGCTTTACTGTTTTAGCGGCAAATATTATGAGTAAAATTGGAAGGAGAAATGGTTTTGTATTTGCGGCTATAGGAAGTTCATGTTCTGCACTACTTGCTGCTTTTGCAATCAGTCAGAAAAGTTTTAATTTATTTTGTTTATCTTGCTTAATTCTTGGAATGGGAGCTGCATTTAATCATCAATATAGATTTGCAGCAGCTGAAAGTGTTGAAAAAGACAAAATACCAAAAGCAATTTCTACTCTTCTATTGGCAGGGATTGTTTCAGCATTTTTAGGCATAAGTCTTGCAAATTACACTAAAGATTTAATTCAAGATCAATTGTATGTTGGTTCTTATCTTTTGTTATCTTTCCTATCTTTCATGCCTGGAGTTTTTTTATTTTTTTTTAAAAATGTAGAAAATATTCAAGAGGATAGTCTAAAGGAAGGGAATATAAGAAATCTAAAATATATTGTATTACAACCAAGATTTTTACAAGCAATTACTGCAGCTGCTTTTGCTTATGCAATAATGTCATTTTTAATGACAGCAACTCCTTTAAGTATGCATGTTATGGAAAATATGAGCTTAAAAGAAACTGGCTTAGTATTACAATTTCATGTGGTTGCAATGTTTTTACCTTCGCTAGTAACAGGTAATTTAATAAAAAAATATGGACACAGTACAATAATTTATGGTGGAGTTTTATTTTTTTTTATTACAGTTCTTTTAAGTTTATTTGAACAGACATATCTCAATTATATGATCTCATTAATTTTTTTAGGCCTCGGTTGGAATTTTTTATTTATATCAGGCACTAGCTTAGTGGTTTTGACTTATAACAAAGAAGAAAAATTTAAAGTGCAAGGGATAAATGACTTAATTGTTTTTTCAACTATGGCTTTGGCCAGTTTATCTGCTGGAATTTTACTAAATTCTATTGGATGGAAAATGATGAATCTTATTTGCATACCTTTTTTAGTATTAATTATTTTAGTAAGTTTTATGGCTGATAAAAAATCAGTTTCTTAAACATGTCTTTTATTTTTTTAGGTTTTTTGACGGGCTTAACATTAATTTTTGCAATAGGACCACAAAATGTTTTTGTAATAGAGCAAGGACTAAAGAAACAATATATATTTTTAGTTTGCTTAGTCTGTGCATTATCTGATTTGATTTTAATTTTTTTAGGTATCTTTTTATTTAATTATTTTTCTTATTATTATAATAATGTAGTGGAGCTGATTTTAAATATCCTTTTAATTATTTTTTTATCTTTTTTTATTTATGGAAAAATTAAAGAAATATTTAAATTTAGATCTTTAGAATTTAAAAATAATGTCATAGCACAGAGCTCATTTGATATCTTTATTAAGACCTTAGGTTTTACATATTTAAATCCTCACGTATATTCTGATACAGTATTTTTTTTAGGAAATTTCTCAAAATCCTTTAATATTGAAAACAAAATTTACTTTGGAATAGGCGCTTCTATAGCTTCTTTTTTATTTTTCTTTTCTTTAGGATACTTATCTAAGATTTTTTCAAACAAATTAAATAATAGAAGCTTTTGGAAATACATAAATATTTTTATTATAATATTTATGTCAGGTATAGTTTTTTACATTATTAGAGATATTATTTATTAAAGATTTTTTTTGATAATTTATTAACCTTTAAATGGTTCCCATCAAATCCGTATTGAGTGTGATATTTTCCAGGAAATGCAACACATTTTATGTCTGCACTTAAAGCAGAATTTAAACTTTCTTCTGTATCTTCAATTGCCACACATTCGTCTGAGTTAATATTCAAGTATTTTAAAGCATAATTATAAATATCGGGATATGGTTTTTCTCTTAATATGAATTCATTATTGCCGATAAAATCAAAATCTTTCTTTTCAATTCTTCCTCTTAACGAGTTAAAAATAGAATTGATATTGTTACTCGTTGTTGAGCTAGCAAGTCCAATTTTTATTTTGTTCTTTTTGCAAAATTGAATTATTTCTTTTACACCGTCTCTAGGCTCAACTTTGTGTTTGTTTAAATATTCATTAAAAATTTTGGTTTTTAAATTTCTTATTTTTTTTCCATCTATTTCAATACTAGTATCTTTTGCGTAATCATTAATTCTTGAAGTTCCACCTGATTTTGACAATAGTTTTCTGTATATATCTTCATCCCAGAACCAGTCTAATCCACTTATTTTAAACGCTTCATTAAATGCATCTCTTTGAAGATCTGATGTTTCAGCTAAAGTTCCAATTGAACCAAATAAAACAGCTTTGTAACTCATTATCCTTTCACAGCACCAGCTGTTAATCCACTGATTACTTGTCTTTGGAAAAACATAACTAACATAAATAAAGGAGCAGTAGCCGAAACAACTGCAGAAACAGCCCACATCAAATTACCTTCATGTTGATTTGTTCCAAGATAACTTTGGATTTTGGGTACCATAGTATGATTTTCCTGATTTAATAAAAGAGCTGTCACTGTAAAATCATTATACGCAAGCATTAAACTAAATAATCCAGCAGTTATTACTCCAGGCCACATAACTGGCATAATGATATGTCTAAATGCTTGAAAATAAGAGCAGCCATCAATTAAAGCACTTTCATCAAGTTCTTTAGGAACAGTTTTAAAAAATGAATACAATAACCACAAAGTAAATGGTTGATTTATTGCAACAAGAACAACGATGGTCGTCGGTAGTATTCCCCAAATTTGTAATTGAAAAAACGGAAATAAATAACCAGAGACTAATGTAATATGCGGCATTGCTCTAAAAATTAATGCTGCAATTAAAATCCAAAATGCATAATTTCTTGTAGACCTAGATAAAGCGTAAGCTCCTAAGGTCCCGAGGAACAGAGAAATGGTTACAACAAAAAATGTAACTATAACTGTATTCCTAGATGCTTTCCAAAACTCTCCCTCAGTCCATGCTTGACTATAAGCATCTGTTGTAAACTTTCCTCCAGTTTCTAGCAACGTATTGAATGCTGTAATAGCATACCACCAGTCAGCTCTTGAAAAAAAGTCAGCTCTAACTTTAAATGACCCCCAGAAAGTCCAAATAAAGGGAAAGCATGCAACCAACAACCAAACTATTATAAAGGTTGTATTAAAAATTTTTAAAGCATTCGATCTTTTATCAAGTCCGTATTCCATTTATCTCGCTGTCCTAAATTCTTTCCAAGTTCTTATTAAAACTGGTGCTAAAAGTATCGCTATCCCAACAATTGTCATCATTGAAGTGGCAGCGGCTGAACCAAATAATATTACTTCCTCATTTACCAGGTTGTCATAAATCAACCAAGACAAAGACTGAGCGCTTCCTTCAGCACTGAAACCAATTATAGGCTCAAAAACTCTAAAATTATCCATCAATGAAATAAGAGCAACAAATGTAACTACGGGATAAATATGAGGCAAAACAATATGTCTTACTCTCTGCCATCTTGATGCTCCATCAATAATAGCTGCTTCAACAGGTTCTTGGGGAACAGTTTGTAAAGCTGCATAAAATACTACAAAAGCAAATGGTGAATGGTGCCAAATTCCATATATTATTATAGTTATCCAAGTAAGAGTTTTTGAGGATTTTAACGATAAATAAGGGTCATCCATTAACATTTGCAAATTCGCGCCAATAATTCCTTCTGCATCTATCATCCAAAATAAAACTAAAGAACCTACCAATGGAGTAACAATCATCGGCAATATGGTTCCAAATATTAATGGTCCTCTAATTCTTCTAGTTACTGCATTAAGACTTAAAGCAATTATAAAACCCAAAAGTAAGACGTTAGGCGTTACAAATAAGCAATAAGTTAAAGTAAAAATTAGAGCCTTGTAAAAGGGGAGGTTGGTAACTTGATCTACAAATTCCCCAAAACTATTTGTTTCGTCCCAAAATTTTCCAATTTCTTTTATTGCAAGATGATTTCTATCTACATAAGTCCCAAATCCATTGAATTTTCCTAAAGGCTTTTCTTCTCGAATTTTAGAGGTTTTTTCTTGGTCAACAACTATTGAAACTGTACATCCAAAAGGATCACATTTTTTTACTTCCTTAACAACTTGGTCGTGCTGCGCATAAAATGATTGTATCCCTGTTGAAATGATAGGAAGACCTATAAATAAAATCATTGCCAATCCAGTTGGCAAGAAAAACCAAAAAAAAGTTTTATTAGGCATTAATGTAATAAGTGGGGATTTTAATCCCCACTTAAAATTTATTGATTATAGAAAGCCTTGTTCTTTTGCTTTACTCATGTAAGCTGCTTCAACATCTTTTAAAGCTTGTTCTGCTGACTCTTTACCTTGTAAAAATTCAACAATCTCACTTCCTAATGCACCATGCATTAAACCCATTTGTGGTAACATTGGATATGGTTTAGCTTTCATTTTAACAGCTTCGATAACTCCAATTGATTTTGGTCCAGGCTTAAAACCTTCAATTAACCAAACAGCTTGATCCGCTGCATCTGCAACCATCTTTTTGTTAGCAGCTGCGTGTGCCAAAGCTCTAAATGTTGCTTCAGCATCAGCGTCAGATCTATTTTTTGCTAATGTGAAACCGTCCCACCATAAAGTCGCCGCTGGTATGTTTCCTCCAGCAACTGTTGCTGGTCCAGTTAATTTAGTTGCAGCTGTAATTTTTGCATCACCATCATCATCAAGCAATGTTCCTGATCTTGATGCCCAAAGAGTCATTAATGCAACATTTCCAGATTCCCATTCAACTTTAATAGCTTCACTATCGTGAGTTAAATAATCTGGGTTACTTAAACCTGCTAATTTTTTTAACATATTTAATGTTGCTACACCTTTTGCATTGTTAATGCTTGGTTGAGCAGTTCCTGCTTTAAAGAATTCTCCTCCATGTCCAATATACATGTTAACGAATTCTTCTGCTAAATTCCAACCAGCTTTGTATGCTGCTGCGTATGGATATTGCATTTTACCAGATGCTCTTATTTTTTCTGATGCCGCTACTACTTCCTCATATGTTTTAGGAACAGCTATACCCAATTCTTTTAAAACATCTTCTCTGTAATATAAGTGCTGAGTATTTGCCATAAAAGCAACTGCCATTATTTTTCCATCAATTGTTATCAATTGAGAATCTTGAATTCCTTTTCCATATTTCTTAACAAGATCATCTAGTGGTCTAATTAAGTCTTGGTTCATCAAAGGAACAATAGAGCTATTTGCTGCAATTCTTGCAGAAAACTCTGATGGATTTGCAGTTAAAGCTGGCACAGCAATTTTATTGTGCTCAGATGAGTGTGTGACTTTAAAATCTGCACTTCCTTTACATCCTTTAGCCGTTTCCACGAAAGTTCTTAAAGCTGGAAAATCATTAGCTAAAATATTTATTGATCCACTCTTAATGTTACAATCTGCGTAAGCAGAAGTTCCAAAAAGAAGAAGCAATAAAGAAATTAATATTTTTTTCATATTTGTTTCCCTCATTAAATTTAAATTTATGATTAGAAGGATATATATTCCAAAAGGAATTTAAAAGTATTTTTTAAATCGCATTTGACGCAAGCTCTGCACCTGCGACCAAAGATTCAAATTTTTTGTAAACAATATTTTCATCAACATTTCCAAAGCCAGCAAAAGTACTAAATCCACAATCACTTCCAGCCATTAATTGGTTTTTATCAATTACTTTTGAATACTGAATTATTCTATTTTTTACTAACTCTTCATGCTCTACAAAGTTTGAGGTTGAGTCTATTACACCAGGAACTATTACTTTGTCATTAGGAAGTTTTATGTTCTCAAATACCTTCCATTCATGAGCATGCCTTGGATTGGATGCCTCGATTAAATAAGTTTGGATATTTGCTTTTAAAGCAATAGGTAATATTTTTTCTAATCCAATATCGTGAATATGTGGTCCTTCATAATTTCCCCAGCAGATATGCATTCTTAACTTAGAGGCATCGATATCTTTGATTGCTTCATTAAGACATTCGATTTGTTTTTCAGCTCTTACTAAAAATTCTTCATCTGATACATTTTTAAAAGTCATATGTCTTGCTAGCGCAAGATCTGGGCAATCAATTTGCAATAATAAATCATTCTTTGTTATTTCATCATATTCAGTTTTCATAATTTTTGATAATGCTTCTAAATAATCATCATCATTTTTATAAAATTTGTTTGGAAGGAAATTTGAAATTACTCCTGGCGAAGCAGAGTTAATAAATCCTTGAGGATGGTTATTTTTTTTTAACGCTGATTTTAAATTAATGATATCTTTAGTTAAAGATTTAGTATCTTTAATTTTTAGATCAGCAGTACAACATGGTCTTGTATAAGTAGGCGTACCCCCTGATTTTGCAATTTTTTCTTTATATGATGGAAAATCATCTAAGTCTTTAGGGGCTCTTCTCACACTTTCACCACTAAAGCCATGTAATCGATCCTTGACATAAGTGGCGTAACTTATTTTTGACATTTCACCATCACTTATAATGTCAATCCCGATATCAATTTGTTTTTTTACAATTTTGTTTACATCTTCTTCAATTATCTTATCAAGTTCTCCTTGATCGAATAATTCATTTTTATCTTTTCTAAATAGCATCTCAGATAGCTTTTTTGATCTTGGCAGACTTCCAACATGTGTGGTTTTAATTTTATTCATAGTTTTTACATTAATATTTGTTTCCAAATAGCCACTTCATCAAACAATACCCATTCTCTTATTATTTTATCATCTCTTAATTCTGCATGATTTATACCCATTATAAATAAATCTTTGTCAGTCTTTTTTCCAAATTCTTCACTGTCTTTAGAGTGCTTCCCACTTAAAAACCATCTGATCGTAGCTTTTTGATTGTTATTTTTTTCATCCAATGATGCAACATGTTCGATTGTAAATTTTATTTCAGAAAATATATTTTTTAAAGAGCTCCAATATTTAATTATATCTTCACTGCCATTTCCTACTTTATTACTTGGCCAAAATAGACTGGCTGCTCTATCATAATCTTCAAAATCATAATCGTTATTAAATATCTTCTTTAAAATATTAGAATATATATAGCCTGATGAAACTTCATTAACTTTTACTGGAGTATACTCTGACTTTTTATCAGAAGATCTATCAAAAACTTTGATAGCTTTTGATACGCCACCTTCTTTATCAATTAAATGCCTTGCAAATTTCTCAGGTGTATAACCTAGCTGTCGAACCATTGCACCTTGATCTCTCACAATCCACTCATCATAAACTTGATTATTTTTACATGCACAGTCAGCTATAACTCTATAAACAATTTTGTTTCCAGTTTTTTTTCCGTAATATCCGTCATTTAAATGTGTAGCTTTGCTCAGAATTCTGTGAGATGAATGATATCCTTCATCGTCATTTCCACTCCAAATTACATCTTCACCTAATAATTGTCTGTCTGGAAATTCGTCTAAAGTTTTATAAGTTGCATCAATAACAGGTTTAAAACCATAGGTTATTCCAAAAGGTGATCTTACAGGGATATTCTCTGAATAATATTTGGATATTGACTCAACATCTTTGCCTTCCCAAATTTGTTTAGTAATTTTTAAAATGTAATCAGTTAAATTTTTATAATTACTATCAAATCCTTTCATTAGATCTGACTAACAAAATTTAAAATACTAATTTCTGAATTATTACAAGAGATATCTATTTTGCTATTCAAAGGAACTGAAAAAGTATCTCCTTTTTCTAATTTTATATTTGAGTTTCCTATTACTATTTTCCAATTACCTTCTTGAGCAAAAAGAACGGTTGGCTTTACACATTCAATATCTTTAATTTCACCAGATATAGAATTTAATGTTGTTAAATTAAATCCAGTATCTTGTTTGATTGAAGGTTCATAAGTTTTTTTATTAAATTTGTTTCCTAATACTTGATATAATTTAATACCATTAACTTCATCGCTGATATTGTTTTGTTTAGTTCTATAAATATTTTTTTCTAATTCTTCTGGCAAATAATTATCAAATCTTTCTAATTCATCTTGAGTGATAGGCTCTATCATCTTTCTACCGTTAGGTACTTCAACCTTTTTTAAATCAATTAACGAATTATCATCAAGCAATGCCATACCAGTCTCTTTTGCCTTTTTTAAAATTTCTGGAACCCATGTTATTATACCAGGATCATCTCCGCCTAATACAACGAACATCAAACTTTCTTTATCTCCAACATTTTCAAATGCTCTGAACATATTTGTAGGCATTGAGATTATATCGCCAGCCTCTAATATTGTTTCTTGTTTTCCATCAGCACCCCAATAAAATCTCCATTTACCTGAGTAAATTACAAACACTTCAGCCGTAGTATGACTGTGAAGACCAGATCCGTTTTTTGGCATAGCACTCACAGCTCCTAAATTATACCCGTGTAAAGACTGTATTTTTATTAATTGTTTGGTGTCTTCAGCAACTCCACGTCCAATAATTGTATAATTTTTTCTTTCTTTATGACCTTCTAGCCTACCTTCTACAAAAGGAAGACTGCTTGGAACCAGTTCATTAAATTTTGCCAATCTATCAATCATATTCTTGTTATTTATGTCTATTTAAATATAAATTGCAACTTATGCAAATAGAACAATTTGATACAGGACTTAAAAATCAAAATAATTTTCAAGAATTAAAAATCACAGCTAAAGAAAATAAACAAAATAAACAAATAGTTAGAAATTATTTGAACAATACTTACAAGCTTGGACCATCTAATATAGAAGAAAATTTAAGCAAATATTTTAGCGAAGATGTAAACATTAAATGTTTTTTTCCATTAAATGAATTTAAAGGTTTGTCTAATTTTAGAGATAAATTTTGGACACCACTTTTTGATGCGTTTCCTGATTTAGAGAGAAGAGAACAACTCGTTATAGGTGGAGCCTTTAGAGATAAATTTCAAGTTGGAACAATATCTACCTTATCAGGAATTTTTAAAAAGAAATGGCTTAATGTAGAGCCAAATTTTAAAATGGTAAATTTAAGATGCTGCGAGATACACGAATTAAAAAACGATAAAATTATTGAAAGTCACATTTTAATCGACACAATAAATTTTCTAAATCAAGTAGGGAAGTTTCCAATAAATCCTTCAAGAGGGTATGAGGGCATTTGGATGACACCAATAAACACAGATGGTGTAAATTTTTACGAAAATAATTTAGAAGTTTCTAAAGCTACTCTAGATCAATCTCTTACCATGCAAAGAAGTTTAAACATTAAACCAGAATTAGAAGCATCATCTGACTCTGATTTAAAAGAAAAACTTCTTAATCACCCACAAAAAGATTTTTGGCATGAAAAAATGATTTGGTATGGACCTAGCGGTATAGGTACGGCGCGCTCTTTGGAAGGTTTCATTGACCATCATCAACTTCCTTTTAGAAAAACATTTAAAGAGAGAAATTACTGGGAACTAGGACATTATTGTGAGTTAGGAGATGGTAAATTTTCACTTACTGCTGGATGGCACAGTATACAAGCAGTGTATGGTTCAAATGATTGGCTAGGATATAATTCAAACAAAAATAAAGTAACCATGAGAGTTATGGATTTTTACCATCATGATGAGGGAAAAATTAGAGAAAATTGGGTGCCAATAGATTTGGCACACATACTCAGCCAGATTGGAGTAGACATTTTTAAATAGTAAGAATTTATTTTAATGAGGCCGTAGTTTAACGGCCTCAAAAATTTAAGATTTTAGTTTATCCACTTATTTACAGTAGACATATTATTTTTAACCCATTCTTCTGCCATATCGTCAGCATCCATTTCATCTCTTCCAACTTTTAATATCCATTGGTTGATTACTTTAGGGTCCATAGCCATTTGACTTAAAAATTTAGCAGCTTTTGGATTTCTTTTTTCCAAAGATTTTGAATAAGCTACATAAATAGTCGCTTGTCTACTTTTGCACGGAAACTCTGATACTTCTAACCAATCTTCAGCATCTAAGTTCATATTTGAATCACATCCTTCAGTGTAAGCAGGCTCACCAATTTCATGTAAGTCATAAGCTGCATGTAACCATTCTGGTGTCCAATAATAAAATAATATTGGCTTTTGATTATCAATTGCATCTTTTAATTGTGCTTTAAAAGTATCTTGTGGAATAATATTTGGTTCCCAAAGGTCAGTTAAACCATAACTTTTAAATTTAACTTGCCACATTTTTGTAGATTTCCATCCAGCATCACCAGCCCAGTATTCACCTTTACCATTACCGTCTGTATCAAACATCGCTGCAACGTTTGGATCTTTCATTGCTGCAACATCTGGAACTTTGCTTTTTAAAAATGCAGGAACATACATATCTTGAGTTCCTTTATAAGGTGTGTTGACAGCTACAGTTTTGTTTCCATCAATATATTGATCCCAAATACCTTGTCTATTCGGCATCCACAAATCTGTATAAACATCAATTTTTCCATCACCTTTGTCCATTCCAGCCATTATCAAGTTACCATCTGATAATCCCTGAACAATTTCTGCTTCAGAATTCAGAGGTCCATTAATGACAGCTTTAATAATGTGTCCAATAACTTTTGCACCAGTCCAACTTAAGTCTGAGATCATTACTTTCTCACCTGCAGCTTTAGCTGAAGTTGTAACAAGCATTATTGAAGAAAATATTAAACCTAATATTAGTTTTTTCATTTTTCCCTCTCTTTTAATTTAATGAAAGAATTATCTAATTTTTAAATACTATAATCAATTACTATTTTTCTATTATTTTGTAGCTTTCTGTACAACTCTATCAATGATCATAGCTATAAAAGCAATTGCAAGACCTGCTAAAATTCCTCTTCCAATTTTTGTGTTCGCTAAAGCCTCAACAACTATTAGACCCATTCCTCCGGCACCAATTAAAGCAGCAATAACAACCATTGATAAACACATCATGACTACTTGATTTATACCAGCCATTATTGAGGGAAGGGCAAGTGGTAACTCAACACTATACAATAGTTGTCTTTCAGTAGAACCAAAAGCGAGAGCTGCTTCTTTAATTTCTGATGGAACTTGTCTAATTCCTAAAGCTGTTAATCTTACTATTGGGGGCATTGCAAATATTACAGTTGCAATAATTCCTGGTGGTTTTCCAACAGAGAAAAAAGCAACTGCCGGTATCAAATATACAAATGAAGGAATCGTTTGCATAACATCTAGAATAGGCCTTGTAATTGTTTCAGCTCTATTTGATTTTCCAACCAAAACCCCTAAAGGCAGTCCAATAGCACAACATATTAAAGTAGCGGTTAATACTAAAGCCATAGTATCCATTGCTGTATTCCAAAAACCAAACAAAGCGAGATAGATCAATGCAAAAGCCACAAACATGGTAACTCTAAATCCTGCAATCTTATGAGCTACAAGTAAAAATATTCCACCCGTGATTATCCACGGTGTTCCAACAAATAAAGCAGATATTCCTTTTAATAATGACCTTATTCCATCGGTTGCAGCATCAAAAACATATCCGTGAAATGCAGTTAAATAACCAACTTTTTCTTCAATTTTTTGTGAAACATATTTATTAAGAGTAATTGTAGGCATTCCTTCTCTAGGAGGTTTTTTCTTTACATATCTAGTGCCGTCCTCATTTCTTGGATAGCTAACTTTAACAGGTCTATCTATCCAAATTAAAATAGGAAATTCAGATATAAAGAAACAATCAAATCTTTTTTTAAAAGATACCTCAGCACCTTTTTCCATTGCTCTATGTTGTTTGATACAAGTTCTTTCATCAGGAGCGAATTGTGATGATCTATATAATGTTAAAGGCCAAATTAATGCTAAAACTAAAAAAACGTTTATAAGTCTCGAGAAGTTAAAACCTGATGATGTTTTTTTACTTATTTGCCACTTATCAAATTGTTTGATGTAAACTCTATCTGCTAACCAACCAATTAATATTCTTCCTATAATAATAGTTAAAATTGCATAAATTAAAGAACTATCTTGCCAGGTTGAGTATCTATCAACCAAAAAATCTTTTTTATCTAATATTGCTTGCTCAATACCAGCGCCATATCTAAAATATAAAGTAATATTTACCGCAGCTATTAAATCTAAAAATGAACTCAGAAAAAAAAGAAACCAGTTCCCTCTTAGAGCACACCAAAAAAAACCTCCTAAAAGAGCCGAGTAGTTGATGTGATATAATTTTAATTGGTTTCTTTGAATTAAACTGAAAACTTTACTGTAATATTCGCCGTTTTGTTGGGCAAAATCTTTGAATGAGTTTTTTACTGTTTTTTCTTTACTCATATAGAGGAAAGACTACATCATTCTTTTAGTTTGAAAAACCATATTTTCGAAGTCTAACATCACCAGTTCTAGCATGCGCTTCCATTCCCTCGTACCTTGAAATTCGAGCTGCAGCAGCACCGACTTCTTTATTAGATTCTTTGTTCATTTTTTGGTAAGTAACAGTTTTTATAAATTTTCCAACGTATAAGCCACCAGTATATTTTCCTGCTCCCTTTGTTGGTAAAATGTGATTTGGTCCAGAACATTTATCACCGTATGCAACTGTTGTTTCCTCACCTAAAAATAATGAACCGTAATTTTTTAAATTTTTTAAATACCAATCTAAGTTCTCAGCCTGAACCTCTAAATGTTCAGGAGCATATTCATCACTAACCTTTAACATTTCTTCTTTGGTATCACACATAATTATTTCTCCATAATCTCTCCATGCAGCATCAGCATTATTTCTGTTGTGTTCAGGTAGTTCTTGAATAATTTCTGGAACTCTTTTCATTACATAATCACATAAAGATTTATCTGTCGTGTATAACCAAGCAGGAGAGTCAGGACCATGTTCAGCCTGTCCAACTAAATCATAAGCAATTATTTCTTTATCAGCTGTATGATCAGCAATTATGCCTATTTCTGTCGGTCCAGCAAATAAATCAATTCCAACTTTTCCAAATAAAATTCTTTTAGACTCTGCTACAAATTTATTTCCAGGTCCAACAATCATATCTACTTCTGGATTACCAAAGCAACCATATGCAAGCGCACCAATTGCTCCTATTCCACCTATATTCATAATTACATCTGCACCACATAGGTTAGCTGTGTAAATTATAATTGGGTTTGCACCATTTGAATCTTTTGGTGGACTTGTTGCAATTACATTCTTTACTCCTGCAACTTTTGCAGTTGTCACACTCATTATAGCAGAGGCGATATTATTGTATCTTCCACCGGGTACGTAACACCCAACAGTATTTACAGGTATTAATTTTTGTCCTGCTATTAAACCAGGTGATAATTCAACTTCTGAATCTTTTCCAAGATTTTCAAGTTGATGTTCTGCAAACTTTCTTACTCTTTCATGAGAAAACTGAATATCGTCTTTAATCTTTTGATCTAAAGTTTTATTTATTTCTTCAATTTTTTCTTTGCTAACAATTATATCACCTTCATAATTATCAAATTTTTTTAAAATATCTTTAACCCCTTGATCCTTTGTTTTTTCTAAATCTTTTAAAATAGAACTTACTTTTGTTCTTGTTTCATCTTCACCTGTAAATGCAGTTTTTTCAGCTTTTTTTATATAAGTAATTGCCATTATCTTTCCTCTAATTTTATAAATGTTTAAATTATAAAAGATGTTTATTCAACAGAAGTTTAATCTAAAGCAACAACGGCTGCAGCTATAGAAGCAAGTCTTGCTGTCGCATCATCTGATCTACTTGTTATGACAACAGGTACTTTACCTCCAACAACTACGCCTGCCGCACATGCTCCCATAAAATAAATCATCATTTTTACAAGCGCATTTCCAGTTTCGACATTTGGAACTAATAATACATCAGCTTCTCCAGCAACTATATTCTCAATTCCCTTAATAGAGGCAGATTTTTTTGAAATGCTATTGTCAAATGCTAAGGGTCCAAAAATATCAGCATTAAAATTTTCTTTACTTGCCAATTCAGTTAATTCTTTAGCTTCAACCGAACTCTGTACACTATCAATTACTTCTTCTGTTGCTGAAAGGACAGAAATCTTTGGTCTTGGAATATTAATTCTATGACTAAAATCTATAACATTTTTTAAAATATGCATTTTAGTTTTTAGGTTAGGAGAAACATTCAATGCTCCATCGGTTATGATTAATGGTTTATCATCTTTTTGTAATGTCATATGCCAAATATGACTTAGTCTTGTTTTTCCAATTAATTTATATTCTCTTTTAAGAACTTCTTTCATCAATATATCAGTATGAATATGTCCTTTTACAATAATTTTTATTTTATCTTCCGATGCAAGTTTTGTTGCAATTCCTGCTGTATTATTTTCAACTGGCTCATTAATTATTTCAAAATTTGATATGTCAAATTTAAGCTCATCTGCGCATTCTTGTATTTTTTGTTTATCACCTATTAATATTGGGGTGATCAATTTTTCAGAGACAGCATCCATTACTGACATCATTGGTAATTTTTTACCTGCATTTACAATGGCTGCTTTTACACCTCTTTTTTGATGAGCTATATTAAGTAGATTTACAGGACAAACTGTGGATTTATCAGATAACATATGAGTTTAAATATTTGTTATGGTTCTAAATATCAATATTTTTTTATTACGTTCGATATAAAAATAGTTTAAAATTGAACAAACGATGGAGATAGTTACAAAAATTGCACCTATAGCGTTAGCCCTTATAATGTTAGGTCTTGGATTGGGCTTATCAACTAGAGATTTTTTAAGAGTTATAAATAATCCAAAAGATTTTACAGTCGGAATAATTTGTCAATTAATCCTTCTCCCAATCGTCGCTTATATTTTACTTTTAATATTAAGATTACCAGTTGAATTAGCATTAGGATTAATGATTATTGCTGCAGCTCCTGGAGGAGTAACATCAAATGTTTTAACAAAATTTGCGAATGGAGATGTTGCATTATCTATTTCGTTAACAGCAATAGTTAGTTTAATTAGTATTTTTTCTGTTCCATTTATTGTTTTTACTTCAGCAAAATTATTAGGTGTAACTGATTTATCCTCAGATATTACAATGACTGGTATTGCTCTTAAAATGGCACTAGTTGTATCTGTGCCAGTAATTCTAGGAATGATAATTAGAAGATTCGCTGAAAACTTTATTTCCTCTAATATTAATATTGTAAATAGAATTACAGGTATTTTATTTATTGTTGTATTTGCAGCAATATGGATTGAGGAAAGAGAAAATATAATATCATACTTAGGTCAAGCGGGTTTAGCTGTTTTGATATTAAACGTAGTCATGATGACTTTGGCATTTTACATTGCAAAAGGTTTTGCAACTGGAATACCACAGAGAAAATGTATTTCTTTAGAATGTGGATTACAAAATGGAACTTTAGCTGTATTCGTAGCAACACAAATTTTCAATGATGTCGCTTACATGGTTCCCACAGCTGCTTATGCCTTAATAATGTATATAACTGGATTTATATTTATATACATTCTTAAAAATTCTAATTAAGATTTATTTGATTATAGGTTCTTTTTATAAAAACATTTATTGATTTTATATTTTCATCTTGAATTTTTGACATATCTTTAAAATTTTGTTTACTGACATCAAAATTTATCAATTTATTTTTGTCTAAAGAAATAAATTTGTTTTTTGTTAATTTTTTAATTTTTCTTACAACAGTTGGTCTTGGTATACCTGTTATTTCAGAAATAGACATTGCATTAATTCCTTTTATTTTTTTATTGATAATTTTATCTCTCCATTTATCTAAATAACTATCAATTCCTTTTAATTGCCTTCCAATTTTTGAATTATTATTTAAAATTATAGTTGCTAAAATAGTAAATATTTCCATATCACCAAAATAATTTTTCCACCTTAAGCAATAAGGGAATAAAAATTTATAAAATTGATACCAGCAAAATGAGAAATTATGTTTTATTAAGTTATTAATTTCATTACTGGACATTTCATTTTTTATAACTTTTTTCTTCTTTTAAAATTTGACTAAAAACAGACAAAAGTGTGCATATATTTTTTAATGTATCATTTGGCTGTGTTGAATTGTAAGCACTTCTATCTATTTTAATCTTCTTACCTATTTTTTTAATTATTCCTTTTTTTTCTAAGTATTTAACCTTTCTTCTTACGCTCTCTTTTGGAATTTGAAGATCCTTTGATATTCTTATAAGGTTAATTTTCTCAATCTCTAATGTTTTATCATTATAAAAATTATTGAAAGTAATATTTAAATTATTTCGTCTGTAAAAATCAAACTGCTTACTAATCAAATAAATTAGAATTGTGTAAGTATCTATATCTTTGAACACTTTATAAGCACCGATTGTCCATTCAGACATAAGTTTTAAAAAAAAAGGACTTAAAATATCAAAATGATTTTTGAAAATTTTATCGATCAGCTCATCATCTAGTTCGGAATTTACACTTGGTAGCTGCTTCATAATGTATCAAAACCCAATTTGAACAATTTTAAAAGTTGAGTCAACCCATTTTGAACAGTTAAATTCTGTAAATTTTTTTTACTATATGATTAAATAATTTAATGAGTACTGAAAGCTTAAACAGAACATCTAATATTGAAATACCTGAAAAAAAACCAAGAGTAATTCGAATGTCCCCTCGTAAAGTAAATATAGATGTTCTAAAGAAACGAGTAATCACTGAAAAGAAAAAAGAGGCACTTCAGTCAAAAATAATAATACTTTCAGTCTGTTTATCTATTGGAATACTAGGTTATTTTGCAGGTTAATTAGCTAATAGAATATCTAAATCCTTTTTAATATTTTTTGGAATTTTTATAGATTTTTCAGAGTTTGTTTTTGTTCTTAAAAACTTTTGCTCGCCAGGATAAAAGATTTTTTGTCCTTTTAAATTAGGTATTTTTTTTATTCTTTTAATATTTTTTTTTATCTCTTTTTTATAATCTTTAACAAATAGATTGTCTTTAAATGCTAAAAATAAGTGACCGATATTTTGTGGCCCAGAGAAATCATCAAATGGGTCTTTTACTTTGCCACCATGATTACTTCCAACAAATACTCCAGTTAAAATATCTACCATCCAAGCTAATCCAGATCCTCTAAATCCAGCTATTGGAAGTTGTACCCCAGCTAGAGCTTCTTTTGCATTTGTAGTTGGTTTACCAAATTTGTTTAAAGCAACGCCATATGGTATTTTTTTTCCTAACTTTTCTGCAATCCTAATTTTACCTCTATTAATCATTGACATTGATGTATCCAGTATAAATGGAACCTTACTATTTGTTTGAGTTCCAAAACATATTGGATTAGTTCCAAAGACTGATTTTTTTCCACCGAAAGGCGCAATAGCTGGAGGAGCATTTGTAAATGCGAATGTTATTAAATTTTTTTTAACCGCTTGCTCGACGTAGTATCCAGATAGACCGTAATGTCCGCTGTTTTTTACAGCAACTAAACCAATCCCTGTTTTTTTTGCATTTTGAATAGTTTTTTTAATAGCCTCATCTGCTGCAACAAAACCAATAGAATTATCAGCATCAATTATTGATATAGATTTTGATATATTTTTTACAGTTATTTTAGGTCTCGGATTAATGACTTTTTTTGAGATTCTTTCACAATACATTTTTAAACGAGACAATCCATGAGAAGGCGCACCTACAAGCTCTGCATTGATAATTGCATTTGCACAAATAATAGCATGATTTGTTTTCAACCCTCTTTTTATAAAAATTTTTTTAATAATAGATTTAATTTTTGTATTATTTACAGACATTAATAGAATGAAATTAACCTTTACCTCTCCAAGGTATAGTCTTATCTATAATTTTTCTCAAAGTTACGTCAAAAAGAAGACCCAACATACCCATTATAAAAATTGTGATCCAAATTACTTCATATTGAAAATACTTTTTGGCAACATTTTCAACAAATCCAATTCCAGTTGTACCTGCTAAAAATTCTGCTGCAACCAAAGTTCCCCAACACATACCAACCGCCACTCTAATACCTGTTAAAATTTCAGGTAAAGAATTTGGAAAAATAACATATCTAAGTATTTGTCTTTTAGAAGCACCAAGAGAATGTGCTGCATGTATTTTAGATAGCTGTGTACCTGATGCTCCAGCTCTAGCTGAAATGATCATTATAGACAATGAAACCATAAATAATAAAAATACTTTTCCAGTATTATCAATACCTAAAACCGAGATTATTAAAGGAGCCCACGCAAGTGGAGGTACTGGTCTATAAAGTTCAATTAATGGATCAAAGAAACCTTTAGCAAATCTATTTAAGCCCATGAAAAGTCCTAATGGTACACCAATCAATATTCCAAAAACTAATCCAAGAAAAACTCTTAAAAATGAATCCCAGATATGTCCATATGGAACAGGAATTTTAAATAATTTAAAATCACCTGTAACAATTTTTAAAACTTTACCTTTAAAATTTTGCTTAACCACACCATCTTTAGTGTGAACCGGATATTCTCCTGGCAAAACATCAGCTATCCAATCTGGCAATATAAAGCCAATTATTTGGCTTACATCCATCATATCAATCCAAAGAAGTGGGATATTTTTGTAACCTACACTTGGCTTAGACATTAAAATAAATTTATTAAGTGTATCTGAGGGTTTTGGTAACCATCTACCTGAACCTTGCTCAGAACAACTAGGACCACTTGCAACTATAGTTCCTGCAGGGAATAAAAGAATGTCAATTAATCTTAAACCCCCTTGCTCAGTTTTTTGAAGATTATCAAATTCAATAATTGCATTTTGCATTTCATTAAGAGCATTTGGTGGATAAATACTTGCAAATTCAATTCTTCTTGCAATTTTTACAATGTTTTTTGCGTAAGTAGATGCCACTTCCTCAGTGTCATCTAAATTTTTTCTATATAATTTTATCTCTGATTTAAGTTCTTTTATTGCATTTTTGAATTGAGGATTATGGTTTCTTAATTTAAAAAATTTATCGTTAATTTTTTTTAATTGTTCTGCTGCAGCGTGAAATTTTAATCCTCTATCTGTTTCAGGCACTAAAGGCACTTCAATAGTATTTTCTATTGATCCTGTTCCGGCACTTACAGTTACTATGCCCCAGCTTCCTTGCTCAGCAATTGCTTTTTGTCTTTCATTTTTTTGCTCTGGTGTTTCAAATGGATAATCTTTCTTTTGAAAATTAGTGCTTAACAATCTAATTTCATCAGTCATCTCATCTATTTTAATTTTTGTGTTAATCTCCATTAGATTATCGTTAGTAAGTAATGGAATTAATTTGTTTGTTTTATTAATAAAACCAACTAATGCAGTTTTCTGTATGTTGCTTAAATCTGGCGAATTTTGAATTTCTAAACTTATTTTTTTAAGATTTTTATTTTCTATTTTTATTATTGAAGTACTTTTGAATTCTCTTTCTTCAATTGGAAATTGATATTTTAATCCTAATAAAGACTCATTTATTTTTGCGACCTGACATAATTCATTTGCTGATTTTGGATAAAATCCTTTTGCAATATCCCAAGAATAATAAAGCCAAACTAACAATATTGCACTGCTTCCGACAATTATCCAATGAGTTCCACCTTTTGCTCTTTCTGGATTTCCAAAAACTGCATCAACTTTTTCAGTTTTTATTAAACGTCTTCCATAAAGTATGCACCCGATAATTGATACGACAATTAATATTGTTATTATTTGAGTAAACATTTAATTTTCTTTTCCCATAATTTCTTCCTCCATGTTCCAAATCATGGATAAAATTTCTTCTCTTTTTGACGAAAAATCTTTATTTTTTTTTATTTCTCTTAAATCTTCTTTTAAACCCATCTCTGCAAATGGAAGATTATATTCTTTATGTATCCTACCTGGTCTTGGTGCCATTACATACAACCTTTCACCAAGCAGTAGTGCTTCCTCAACCGAGTGTGTAATTAAAATAATTGTTTTTCCAGTTTCTTTCCAAATTTTCAAAACTAAAGATTGCATTTTTTCTCTTGTTAGAGCATCAAGAGCACCTAAAGGCTCATCCATTAAAATCAAATCAGGATCATTGATTAAACACCTTGCAAGAGCTACTCTTTGCTGCATTCCTCCAGACAATTGATATGTTGGGGTATTTCCAAATCCTTTTAAGCCAACAATCTCTAGCCACTCATCAACTTTTTTTGAAGTTTCTATAGTATCTTTTTTTTTCATTCTAAGACCAAAGTTTACGTTCTCTGCAACAGTCAACCATTCAAATAATGCACCTTGTTGAAAAACCATGCCTCTTTCAACTCCAGGTCCATCAATTTCTTTACCATTCAAAGTTATATTTCCAGATGTTGGTCTTAAGAAACCAGCTGCAATATTTAACAAAGTTGTTTTTCCACAACCAGAAGGCCCAAGAACTGTTAGAAGTTCTCCTTTTTTTAATTTGAAATTTAAATCTTTTAAAGCATGAACAGTCTCTCCTTTTGGAGTTTTGAAAATCATGTTTAGATTTTGAGATATCAAATCACTCATTAGCTGACTTTATATAAAATATTTACTTAAAAAAATAGGCACCAATAAAATTGGCGCCTATTTAATTATTCTAATCTTTAAATTATAAAGGTAAGAAACTAGTGTCTACTGCTCCACCTGGAGTTCCCATTCCTTTTAAGAATGCATCTAAGTTTCCGCTTTCCATAGATTTTTTAGTTTCTTCTGGAGTTAAGAATTTAAAACCACTTAAAGTGTCTTTCATATCAGCAATTTTCATCTCTGAAGCTTTTGACATAGAATTCATATCACTTTTTCCATTTCTATATCTTTCATTTGCTTCATGAGTTACTTCAATAAAAGTTCTCAACATTCCAGGATTTTCCTTCATAAACTTGTCTGTTACAGAAGTAATATCTATTCCTAAAATACCTGCATCTCTTGCTTCTTGAACAGTTAAAAGTCTTGATCCTACAGCAACTGCAGCTTTGATAGAATTACCACCAAATAGACATGCCATTACTACATCTCCACTTACTAATGCAGCCGCACCTTCTTCAGGGTCCATTTGAATTATATCCATTTTGCTTCTGTCAGCTCCGACAACTTTCATACTTTCGTCGAAAACGTACTCAGCCATAGTACCTAACGGAACAGCAACTTTTTTACCTTCTAATTCTGTTGCATTAGCTTTTGTTATTCCTGAAGCATTAGATGTTACACAAGTTGTTCCACCCATTCCGTACTCCATTGCAATATCAACTAATTTGATAGGTGCATTTGATTTTACAGCATTAATAAATGGTACTAAACCTTGTGAGTAAGAAATATCAATATCTCCTGCTAACATAGCATCTGTCATTGCCCCACCATTTGTGAAGTTTGTCCATTTTACTGGAACTCCTAAAGCTTTAGCAAAATTCTTTTTTTGCATGTCCTCTAAATTTGGACTTGGCCACTCTAGAAAGTATGCAACTCTAACCTCGTTCGCAGCAGAGTTTGCTGCTGTGATTGTTAAGTTTAGAGCAAATAAACTTCCTAAAATGAAACTAATTATTTTTTTCATTTCATCTCCTGTTAATTAAATTTAATTATCGATATTTAAGTTTAAATTTTCTTTTAAGTAAATGATGAATAAATTACACAGGCTTCAAAAGTCATAACTTACAACCTATAGTTGCGGTCATTTAACATAGCAAGTATGACTAAAATTTACTGGTTAATTTATATAATTAGTCTATGAATCGAAACATAATTATGAGTTCAGAAAAACCTCAAATACCAAATTCTTTAAATGAACATTGGATGCCATTTACATCTAATAGAGATTTTAAAGAGTCTCCAAGATTAATTGTAGAAGCAAAAGGTGTTTATTTAAAAAATCATCAAGGCCAAACTCAGATAGATGCAAGCTCAGGATTATTTTGCAATCCATTAGGACACGGAAGAGAAGAAATTATTAATGCAATTACAAATCAGTTAAAAAAATTAGATTATGCTCAACCATTTCAACAAGGTTTTGGTGGTTCATTTGAACTTGCAACAAAAATTTCTAAACATACACCAGGAAATTTAAATAGAATTTTTTATACAATTTGTGGATCTACCGCTGTTGAAACAGCAATTAAAATTGCAGTTGCATATCATAAAGCAAGAGGTGAAGGACATAGATTTAGGTTTGTTGGAAGAGAAAGAGGCTATCATGGAATGAATATTGGAGCTACTTCTGTTGGCGGAATGATTAACAACGTGAAAACATTTGCCAATGTTTTGATGCCAGGTGTTCTTCACATGAGACATACACATTTACCAGAACATAAATTTGTTTCAGGTCAACCTGAAACTGGCGCAGAGATGGCAGAAGATCTTGAGAGAATTTGTACAAATTTTGGTTCAGAAAATATTGCAGCTTGCATTGTTGAACCAATTGCTGGATCAACAGGAACTTTAGTTCCACCAAAAGGATATTTACAAAGACTAAGAGAAATTTGCGATAAGCATGGTATTTTATTAGTTTTTGACGAAGTTATTACAGGTTGGGGAAGAACTGGTTCGCCTTTTGCATCTCAAGAATACGGAGTTACACCTGATATTATAACAATGGCTAAAGCTACAACAAATGGAATAAGTCCTTTAGGTGCAGTTGCGTGTAAAGAAGAAATTTATGACACAGTTATGGATGGATCTCCAAAAGGAACAATAGAATTATTTCATGGTTACACTTACTCTGGAATTCCTGTCTCAGTAGCTGCAGGCTTAGCGGTTCAAGATATTTTTGAAAAAGATGATATCTTTAATAGAGCAAAAAATTTATCTCCATATTTCCAAGAAGGTTTAATGTCTTTAAAAGATATTGATGTTGTTGATAACATAAGAGGTTATGGAATGATGGGTGGTATTGATATTAAAATGCATAAAAAACCTGGCGCAGCAGGATTTACATGTTTCAAACACTGTTATGATGCAGGAGTTAACTTTAAAGCGACTGGAGATTGTTTAATTATTGCTCCAATGTTTATCTGTGAAAAAAAACATATTGATGAAATAATCGAGAAACTAAGAACTGGTATTACCAACTATTCAAAAAGCAAAAAAAATTAATTTAATTCTATGAAAATCGGGGTTCCAAAAGAAATAAAGCCTCAAGAAAATAGAATTGGACTCACTCCGGAAAGTGTAAAGACATTAACCTCTAATGGCCATGAAGTTTTAATTGAAAATAATGGAGGTTTTGAAGCAGGATTTGAAAACGATCATTACGTATCAAGCGGAGCAAAAATAGTTAATACAGCTGAAGATATATTTAACGACTCTGACATCATCGTTAAAGTTAAAGAGCCACAATCTAGTGAAGTAAAAATGATAAGAGAAAATCAAGTTGTCTTTACATATCTTCATCTTGCTGCAGCTAAGGAACTGACACAAGGCTTAATAGACAGCAAATCAATATGCATCGCTTATGAAACAGTCACAGATAACAACGGAAGACTTCCATTGCTAGCACCAATGAGTGCAGTAGCAGGAAGAATGTCAGTTCAAGCAGGTGCACATTGTTTAGAAAAAAATCAAAAAGGCCGTGGTCTTTTGTTAGGAGGAGCTCCTGGTGTAGAGCCTGGAAATGTAGTTATACTTGGAGGTGGAGTAGTAGGAGAAAATGCTGCTATAATTGCAACAGGCATGAAAGCCAAGGTTAATATTGTAGATAAATCTGAAAAAAGATTAAACGAACTTTCCCAAATATTTGGAGACAAAATAATTCCCAACTTAAGCGACAAAACTGATTTAGAAAAATTAATTTCTGAATGTGATTTGTTAGTAGGTGGAGTTTTGATACCGGGTGCTGAGGCACCAAAATTAGTTACAAAGAATATGTTAAAAAAAATGAAAAGGGGATCAGTAATTGTAGATGTTGCAATTGATCAAGGAGGATGTGTTGAAACCAGTAAACCGACTACTTTTGCAGAACCAACTTTTATAATAGATGATATAATTCATTATTGTGTTGCAAATATGCCCGGTGGTGTTCCTAGAACATCAACAATTGCATTGAATAAAGCAACTCTTCCTTTTTTATCTAAACTAGCAAAAGATGGGTACTTAAAAGCTTTAAATGATGATCAAAATTTTCAAGCAGGATTAAATGTATTTAAAGGAGGTGTTACTCATAAAGCTGTTGCTGATGTATTTGGTCATGATTATTTGCCAGCTGAAAAGGCATTGCTTAATTAAAATCCCTAATTTTTCTTGCTTTTTCATAAATTGACAAAAAAAAAATTAATTCTATATAGCAGTCATAATTTAAAAAATTATTCCTGAATTTAACATTCATTTATTTCTCTCTTTTTTGTTGAATTCACCTCCTCGAAAGGGGAGGTAAAAAGGAATTATATCCCTTTGTTTATTAAATTATATATTTGGTCTTTGTCAGTTAAACCAATTTCTCTTGCTACTTCACTTTCACCTTTAAAAACTACTATTGTAGTCCAATAATTTACACCTAAAGCTTTAGCAATATCTTCATGTTCTGTTTGCTCATAGAATAAAAATTCTACATCCTTAAAATCTTTCATTGCTTGATCGAAAACCTTTGTTTGTGCTGCGCAAGTTGAACAATATTCATTCCAAGAATTAATAACAATTGTTTTACCAGATTTTTGAATTTTAAATAATTTTTTCAGATCAAAGTTTGTGGTTTTTTCAAAACTAAATGAGATATTTGGTATCAAGAATAAAATAAAAAAGACAAAATATTTTTTCATGGGCTCTATTTAATTATCTGGTCATTCTTTTCAAGATGTTTTCTTTCAAAAATATTTGATGAAACAAAACAGCAAAAATATGTAATGAGATTAAAACTATTAATGTGTAATTTGAAATAACGTGAACATTGTAAAATTGATCTGCTAAATCAAAGTTATCTTCAATCCTTAATTTAAAAATAAAAAAATTTAGTTTTTCACCATTAAATAGCTTTTTTAAAATTCCTGATGTTGTTATTGTTAAAAGTGCGACATAAAGAGCGAAATGATTCAATTTCGCAATCAAGTTTTGTCCAAAGAATGCCTCAGGCATTAGTTTTGGGGACTTGCTAAAAAATTTATAAATTAACCTAAATAAGGTTATGTAAAATATAGATATTCCAACAATTACGTGCACATTTTCTATAGTTATTCTTAAATCTGAAAAATCCAATCTGACTAAAATAAACCCCATTGGTATCTGAGCAATTAGAAGGAGCAAAGTGAACCAATGGAAAAATTTTGCTAACCAACTATATTGTAATGCTATACTATTCGACATGAGCTATTTTATAAAAATAAATAATATTTTCAAAATAATGTTTATTGTAGCACTTTCTTTTTCATTTAACTCTAATGTTTTATCAGAAGAAAGCGCAAAAGACACAATAAAGAAAAGAAAATCTTTATTCAGTCAAAATTATAAACTAGCAAAAAGAATTAGTATTTTGCTTAACGAAGTTGAAATTGAGGACTCAAAAAAACTAATGATTAGAATGAGTGATAATTATTTAGAATTACTAAATTTATTTCCAGAAAATACAAAAGAGGGACATGGAACAGAGGCTTTACCAATTATTTGGGAAGAAAAAGATGAATTTAATGCTCTAATGAAAAAATCATCTGATCAAATGATAAAACTAGCCTCAATTATAGAAGACCAAGATGATTTTAGAGCAGCTTTGAAACAATATATGTGGTCGAGCTGTAAAGCTTGTCATAGCAGATATAGGGCTCCACACTAATGAAAAAGTATTTTTTTATTTTTATTGTTTTATTTTATGCAGATACTGCTTTCTCTCATTCGCACTACCCCATAACTAGAGATTCATTAGAAGCAATTAAAAGTGGCAAGATATTATACAATCAATATTGTGTTTCTTGTCACCAAGCAAATTTAGCTGGAGCTACAAATTGGCAAGGTTTAGATGAAGATGGGCATAGAAAAGCACCGCCTTTAAATGGAACTGGTCATACTTGGCATCATACAGATGAGTTACTACATAGAATGATAAAGTATGGATTTGCTAAATTGATAAAAAATTATGAAGGCAAGATGATGGGTTTTGGTGACAAAATAAGTGATGAAGGTATTGATAACATTCTTTCGTACATTAAATCTTATTGGAAAGATGATATTTATGAATATCATTTAGAAATGAGCAAACAATGAGTTCAGAAGCAATTAATTTTAATTGGTCATGCAAGCATACTTGGAAAAGAAGCGCAAAAAATACTGCTTGGTGTTTACTAGGCTGTGCAATTGGTGACTTTGGAACTATATTGTATTTTCAGATAACAGGAATTCCCTGGCCTGTTTTAGCCATCATGACTTTAGCAATTATAAATGGTTTGATTACAAGTATTATTTTAGAAACTATAATTTTACTAAGACAAAAACTTGATTTTTCCAAAGCATTAAAGACTGCGCTTGGTATGAGCTTTATATCAATGGTCAGTATGGAAATAGCCATGAACCTCACAGATGTAATTTTAACAGGTGGAGCTATTTTAAATTGGTGGGTAGTACCAATAATGCTTTTAGTTGGATTTTTAACTCCATGGCCATACAATTATTGGAGATTAAAAAAATATAATATTGCTTGTCACTAAAAACATCTCTATATCAAATTAAGACCTCAGATAATGACTAAAGATTTAATAACAATTGATAGCCTTTCAAAGGTATACGACAATGGATTTAACGCTTTAAAAACTGTTAATTTAAATATAAAGCAAGGTGAAATTATTGCTATGCTTGGACCAAATGGAGCTGGCAAAACTACACTGATAAGTATTGTATGTGGTATAGTTAAACCAACTTCTGGAGTAATTACAGTAGATGGTTTTGATATTATAAAAGATTATAGAGAAACAAGATCAAGAATAGGACTGGTCCCCCAAGAAATTTCACTAGAACAATTTGAAACAGTGTTTAACAATGTTTCATATTCAAGAGGCTTATACGGAAAAAAGCCAAACCCGCAACATATAGAAAAAGTTCTAAAAGATTTTAGTTTATGGGATAAAAAAGATTTAAGGTTAAATCAGCTTTCAGGAGGAATGAAAAGACGTGTAATGATAGCAAAAGCATTATCTCATGAACCTTCGATATTATTTCTTGATGAACCAACGGCAGGCGTAGATGTAGAATTGAGAAAAGATATGTGGAAAGTTGTAGAGGGATTAAGGAAAACTGGAGTAACCATAATTTTAACAACACACTATATTGAAGAAGCAGAGGCAATCGCAGACCGAGTTGCTGTAATTAATCAAGGAGAAATCATTGTTGTTGATAATAAAATAGATTTATTAAAAAAGATGGGTCATAAAAAATTAACTATTGAGTTGCAGGATAAAGTCGAAAAAATTCCATCAGAACTTGATGAATATAATCTATCAATCTCTAACGATAATTATTCATTAATTTACAACTATAACTTACATGCTGAAAGAACAGGTATTACAAAGATGCTTCAAGATTTAAAAAATGCAGGTTTGAGGATGAGAGACTTAAAAACAGAGCAAAATAATCTTGAAAAGATTTTTGTGACATTGGTAAAGGAAAATAATGAGGATTAATTTTTACGCATTAAGAGCAATTTATTTTCATGAAATGGATAGATTTAGAAGAACATTAATACAATCTCTTCTTTCTCCAGTTTTATCTACTTCATTATACTTTATAGTATTCGGCTCGGTAATCGGTGATTATGTACAAAAAATTGATGGCATTAGTTATGGCTCTTATATAGTTCCAGGATTATTGATGTTAACATTATTAACGCAATCTATCAGTAACACTTCTTTTGGAATTTTTTTTCCTAAATTTAATGGAACAATTTATGAAATTTTAGCAGCTCCAATTTCTACTGTAGAAATTGTAATTGCTTATGTTGGTGCAGGTGCAACTAAAACCTTAATTGTTGCTGCAGTAATTTTCTGCACTTCACTTTTTTTTGCAGAAGTAAATGTAAAGTTTCCTTTACTAATGATTTTCTTATTAATTCTAGTTGCTTTTACTTTTGCTTTGTTCGGGTTTTTAATTGGACTTCTTAGTAAAAATTTCGAGCAAATGTCTATAATACCAACAATTGTCATAACACCAATGGTATTCTTAGGTGGAAGTTTGTATTCGCTAGATATGCTCCCAAGTTTCTGGCAAACAGTCACTTATTTTAATCCTGTTGTATATTTAATTAATGGGCTGAGGTTTGCATTTTATGGAGTTTCTGATTTTGATATTTGGATAAGTATTTCAACAATGTTTATATTTTTAATTGTATGTGTAACTCTTGTCTCAATTATACTTAAAAAAGGTTATAATATAAAAAATTAATTTGACTGTTGACCAGATAATTCCTGCAATATTTTTAATATTAGTCTTAATATTAGTTCTACCTAATTTTCTCAGATCAAACTCAAATATTAAACAATTGATATCTAATTTTTCAATTTGGATAATAATTATACTTGTTATATTTGGATTGATGTATTTTTTGATGTAAATAGATTTATGATTAAATTTATTCTTCCAGCAGTACTATTAATTTTAATTATTATTTTCTGGGAAAAAATTAATGAATTTTTATTAAGCAAATTTAAAATTAAACTCAATTACATAGCTGTCATCATATTAGTTTTAATATTAGTGGTTTTATCTTTATTACTATATTTCTAATTTATAATGGAGATAAATTTATTATTCTTTGTTAGCGTTGTTCCAGCTATCGTATTATATGGAATTGCTAAATCAGGTTTAGGTGGATCAATATCATTAATTTCAGTTCCATTAATGACAGTAGTAATGCCATTAAATCAAGCACTTGCAATTATTTTACCAATATTAATTTTTTCAGACATTATTGCAGTTTATAGATTTAGAAGAGAGTTTGATTTTGGAACACTTAAATTAATAGTTCCATTTGCAGCTATTGGAATAATAATTGGCTCATTTACATTTACTTATTTTTCTGAGGATTTGCTTAAGTTAATTGTTGGAATAATGGGTTTTTTATTTTCTGGTCATTATTTTCTATTTAAAAAAGAAAAAACTATACCGGCAAAAAAAAACTTTTTTAAAGGGGCTATTTGTTCATCCATTGCTGGTTTTTCAAGTTTTTGTGTACATGCGGGAGGAACTCCAACAAGTCTTTATTTGCTTCCACTAAGAATGAAAAAAGAAATTTATGTTGGCACAAGAATTATTTTTTTTAGTTGCGTCAATCTAATTAAGCTTCCTCTGTATGTTTATTTATCTATGATGAATTTTGATACTTTATATCAATCAGTTACTCTCTTTCCCTTAGCGCTTATTGGAATATTTATAGGTTATAAATTACTTAAAATAATTGAGGAAAATTTATTTTATAATATCATTTACGCTTTAATTCTTGTTAGTAGCGCTAAGTTAATAATTGATTTCATTTAATCTTTGAAATAAGTTGCAAATGGGGTGCCAGAAGGCTGAGAAATACCCTTAGAACCTGTCCGGTAATTCAGAAAGGGAAAATGAATAATTTAAATATAATCAATCAATCATCAGCAATAATATTAATTATTTCAATTTCTTTAATATTTGTTTTTGTTGGAATTTATTTTTCAAAAAAATTTAAAGGACTTAATAATTATTTAGTTGCAAACCGTTCGATTGGAACTTTATCCTTAACAACAAGTCTTGTTGCTTCAGCACTTGGTGCTTGGATTTTATTTGGACCGGCATCAGCAGCAACATGGGGAGGAATTGGTGCAGTGATTGGTTATTCACTAGGAACTGCATTTCCACTCTTTATTTTAATTTATCTTGGTAAAAAATTTAGAACTAGTTATCCGCAAGGCAAAAGTATTATTGAAATAATAAGATTAAGATTTGGACCAAATCTTTATAAACTTATTTTAGTTTTTTCCATTTTTTATATGACAATCTTTTTAATTGCTGAAGTTACTGCTGTAGCTTTTTTAATTAATTACATATCTGGTACTGAGTTGTGGATTACCTCTTTAATAGTAATATCATGTTCGTTACTTTACACATTATATGGAGGTTTAAGAGCATCCTTAATTACAGATAATATTCAATTTTTTGTATTTACAGCACTTTTAATAATTAGTTTAATTTTTATTACCTCAATTGAAACAAACGATTTTAACTTTGAAATTATTAAAAATAATAATCCGCATTTGTTAAGTTTTAGTTATCTCCCAAATTATACTGCCGGTTTAACTTTCTTTATAGCTGTTGCTGCAACTAATCTTTTTCATCAAGGTAATTGGCAGAGAGTTTATGCTGCAAAAAATTACGAAGTTTTAAAAAAAAGTTTAATATTTTCATTTTTAATAATATTACCAATAGTCTTTTTTATGGGATTTACTGGTTTAGTGGCTGTCTCTCAAGATACTAATGTATTACCTGATCTTGCATTTTTCTCAATTTTATTAAAAGAAAATTTAATAATATTTTCAGTCATTGTAATAATTTTAGCTATCTCTTTAACAATAAGTAGTATTGATACTTTAATAAATGCTATTTCAAGTTTGGTAATAGTCGATGTAGATAAAGTATTAAATTTAAAAAATAATCATTTAAATATCTCAAAACAATTTGTTATTTTTCTTTCGGTCATAGCTTTTTTTGTTGCATCAAAAGGATTTAGTATTCTTTATTTATTCTTAATAGCAGATTTATTTTGTTGTGCGGCTGTTCTAAGTGTTTTTTATACTTTTTATTCAAAATCTTATGATGAAAAAAATGCTTATGTTTCTATATTAATAGGATTAATTGCAGGACTATTATTTTTTCCAAGTCCTGATTTTTCTAAATCAATACTATTTGGCATAATTTTGCCAATGGATTTAGCACCATCGTATATTTCTCAATCTCTTTTATTTTGTTCATTTATTGCGGCAACTTTATCACCAATAATTGCATGGAAATTGAAATAATTGATGTTTATTAAAAACCTAATTATTGTATAATTTAATAAATGCTCAATTTTATATTACCATTTATTGTATTAATCGTTGTTGTTGTTTTCATTCATGAATATGGACATTATTATTTTGCAAAAAGATATGGTGTTGGTGTAACAGATTTTTCGATAGGTTTTGGTCGAGAATTATTTGGATGGAACGATAAATCAGGGACAAGATGGAAAGTTTGTTGGATACCACTAGGCGGTTATGTAAAATTTTTCGGAGATAGGAATGTATTTTCACAAGCAGATCAAGAGGAACTACTAAAAAAATATAGCAAAGAAGACCAACACAAATTGTTTGTAACAAAACCTCTTTACCAAAGAGCCTTAATTGTTGCTGGAGGACCATTGGCTAATTTTATTTTAGCTTTAGTCATTTTTACTTTCATATACATGTTTGCAGGTAAAGATTTTACACCAGCTGTAATTGATGAAGTATTAAAAGATAGTCCAGCAGAAGTTGCCGGTATGCAAAAAAATGATGTTATTATTGAAATAGATAATACAAAAGTTGAGAGTATTCTTGATGTTTCTAAATTAATAGCAATGTCAACATCAGAATTTATCGATTTTAAAGTTTCAAGATATGACCAGGAGATAATATTAAAAGTAAAGCCAAATTTTGTTGATAGCGTTGATGAATTAGGAAACAAATTAAAGAAAAGGATGGTAGGCATTAAACTTAGTCCTTATAACAATCAAATAACACACAAAAAACTTGGACCTGCACAAGCTTTACTTCAATCATTTAATGAAGTTTATTTTGTAACAACTTCATCACTTAAATATCTTGGATCAATGTTTACAGGAGCAGGGGACAGTTCTCAATTGGGTGGTCCAATTAGAATTGCTAAAATTTCTGGCCAAGTAGCAGAATTTGGAATTATACCCTTTGTCAGTATGATGGCATATATTTCTATAAGTTTAGGACTAATTAACTTGTTTCCAATACCTTTATTAGATGGAGGACATCTGATGTTTTATGCATTTGAAAAAGTATTAGGTCGTCCTTTAAGTCAAAAAACACAGGAAGGTTTTTTTCGAATCGGAATGTTTTTGTTGTTATCTTTGATGTTTTTCGCAACATTTAACGACCTTAAAGATTTAGGCTTATTTTAAGGCTTTTTTAATAGCTAGAAAAACATTGTATTTATTGACTTTATTTACCACTATATATTGTTGTTCAAAAAAAAATATATACTAAAAAAAAGCTTGAATTATCAATGATTTTGTTAAGTATAGTTTCATAAACCTTTAAAACCGGAGCTAAAATGAACAAAAAACAATTAGTAGCAAAGCTAGCTGGTTCGTTAAATCAAAGTAAAGCTGATGCAGAGCGTACTTTTGATACTATTACGAATACTATACTAGATGCGTTGAAAAACGACGATTCTGTAAAGATTGCAGGTTTTGGTACATATAAAGTGGCTAAAAGAAAAGCCCGAATTGGACGTAATCCAAGAACTGGAGAGCAAATCCAAATCGCTGCTTCTCAAAAGGTAAAGTTTTTACCTGCTAAAGCACTTAAAGAAGTATTTAACAAGTAAATCTCATTTAACAGCCTTTATTAGGAATGCTAAAATTCTTAATAAAGGCTGTTTCTGCATGCAAAAACTGCATATCTATTTTTAACAACAATCATTAGTTTTTATTTATTTTAAAATTATAAGAACCTCTTTTTAACAATGGAGGTTAAATGACTAAACATTTAAAAAAACTTGTCGGTCCTTTAGTAAGTTTGTTTTTCTTACTGAATATGACGAGTGTAGGTTATGCCGAATCTACAGTCTCTGCAGAAGTTGGATTTATTTTTAATACATTTCTATTTTTAGTTTGTGGTTTTCTTGTCATGTTTATGGCTTGCGGATTTGCGATGCTAGAATCAGGAATGGTAACTTCAAAAAGTGTATCTGTAATTTGTGCAAAAAATATAGGATTATTTTCTATCGCTGGAATTATGTTCTGGATGGTTGGTTATAATCTAGCATATGGAATTCCAGAAGGTGGCTATATAGGAACATTCACTCCGTGGTCTGATGCAAGTGCTGTTGATACAGGATATGCAGATGGTTCGGATTGGTATTTCCAAATGGTATTCTGTGCAACAACAGTATCAATTGTATCTGGTACGTTAGCAGAAAGAATTAAATTATGGCCTTTCTTCTTATTTGCAGCAATTTTATCAGGAATCATTTATCCAATTGTCATGGGATGGCAGTGGGGTGGTGGCTGGTTAGCCGCTTTAGGTTTCTCTGATTTTGCTGGTTCAACTCTTGTACACTCAACTGGTGGTGCTGCAGCATTAGCAGGAGCTATGTTGTTAGGTGCGAGAACAGGAAGATTTGCTAAATCAGGTGAAGCAAAACCAATGAGACCATTTGCAGCTTCTTCTATACCTTTGGTAACAGTTGGAGTATTTATTTTATGGTTAGGTTGGTTCGGTTTCAACGGTGGTTCACAGCTTGCAATGGGAACTTTCGATGATGCAGTAGCAGTATCTAATATATTTATTAATACAAACTTAGCAGCGTGTGGTGGTGTTTTAGCAGCAGCAGTAATTACTAGATTAATGTATGGTAAAACTGATGTAGTTCAAATGCTTAACGGTGCGATTGGTGGATTAGTTGCAATAACAGCTGAACCACTAGCGCCAGCACCTATAGCAGCAATATTCATCGGTGCAATCGGTGGATTGATAGTAGTGTTTGGAACAAAACTATTATTCTCATTTAAGATTGATGATGTTGTTGGTGCAATACCAGCTCACTTATTTGCTGGAGTTTGGGGAACATTAGCTGTTCCACTAACAAACTCTGATGCAAACTTTAGTGCACAGTTAATCGGTGTAATCTCGATCAACGCATTTGTTTTTGTAGTATCATACATTGTATGGGCAATTATGAAAAACACTATGGGTATCAGATTAAGTAAAGAGGCTGAACTGAAAGGTACAGACGTAACTGAAACTGGTGTAATAGCTTACGCTATAAGAGACTAAATTTAACTCCCTCCCTTAAGTTAAACTAAAAAGGCCCCGTAAATGGGGCCTTTTTTTATTAAACTGTTTTTAAAAATTCTAACACTTCTTTTGCGTGGTCTTTAACTTTTACTGAACGCCACTCTTTAATAATTTTGTCATCTTTTAATAAAAATGTACTTCTTATTAATCCCATAAATTCTCTACCCATGAATTTTTTTTTACCCCAAACTTTGTATGCTTTAATCGCTTCTTTTTTTACGTCTGCTACCAAATCAAAATTAATTTTAAATTTATCTCTAAATTTTTCATGACTTTCCATACTATCTTTAGAAATACCAATAACTTCACAGTCTAATTTTTTAAATTGTGAAAGTAGAGAATTGAAGTCTTTTGTCTCAACTGTGCACCCTGGTGTATTATCTTTTGGATAGAAATATAAAACTTTATATTTACTTTTGATTTTCTTTAGCTCTAAAAGTTTTGAATTGGTTGATGGGATTTTGAAATTAGGAGCTTTATTTGGCATATTTTTTCGTAGATTAAAATTTATAATGATGTATTAAACCTTTATGAGCATTAAATCAGCACAAACATTGGTCGCAGAAGCTTTGACAGAAATCAAGACACTTTCCCCAGCGGAAGCATTAGAGATGGTAAACAGTGATAAATGCAATTTAATTGATATAAGAGATATTCGAGAACTTGAGAAAATGGGAAGAATAGAAAATTCTCATCACATTCCTAGAGGAATGTTGGAGTTTTGGATGGATCCAGATAGTCCTTACTTTAAAGAAGGCAAGATAGATATGAACAAAGAAATGGTTTTATTTTGTGCAGGTGGATTAAGATCTGCACTAGCTACAAAATCATTGAAAGACATGGGGTTTGAAAAAATTTCACATATAGACGGTGGCTTTTCTCAAATGAAGAGCAGTGGCTTTAAAGTAGAGAAATAAAAATTAATCAAATAAACTTATTCTTTTTGCGAAAAAAATTCTTATAACCCAGTATATAAATAATCCTAAAGGACCAATAAAATATGTGATTATTAAAGGAAAAAAGACTAGAATTTTTGACATATAAAACCTCTGGCTATCTCTAACAATCCAAGATCCACAAAACAAATTTATAGCCAAGAAGTGCGTCCAAAATAAAATTAAAAACTCATTATTCTCAAAAAGCTCAGCAAGATCATAAAAACTTAAATATAAAATAAAGTTTTTATCAAAATCATATCCGGCAAAAAAGAATATATATAATAGATAAACATAAACACTTGCCAAAATAAATGTTGGAATTATTGAAGTAACAAATAAACCACAAACTTTAGTTTGTGGAAAAATAATAAGCATTAACCAAAAAGGTATTACACCTATATTCAACCACATATAGATCATTTCTACTGTAAAAAATGCAGATATTTGTTCAATCATCAGGGTTATATTATATTAAATGCAATAATGATTCCTATAAAAAATAAAAAAAAAAACTTAGAAGCGACAATTGATGAAATGCGCAACTTTGCACTTAATTATGTAGAAAAATTTGCACCATCAAAACAACAGCTAAAAACATATCTTTTAAAGAAATATTTAAGATCTAAAGTTGATAACGTTAAAAGAAGCAATATTTCAGATCTAATCGAGATTGTAGCTGAAGATTTAGAAAAATCTAAATTTATAAATGATAAATTTTATTCAGAAACAAAAGCGAAAAGTCTAATCCAAAGAGGTTCATCAATAAATAAGATTAGAAATTATTTAATAAGCAAAGGAGTTGGAGAAAAATACATAAAAAATACAATTGAACAAATTAATGAAAATAATGAAGATCAAGATTTTTTTTCAGCCATAAAAGTTTGTAAAAAAAAAAGAATTGGTCCTTCAAGAACAGAAGATAATAGACCTTTATTCTATAAAAAAGATATTGGTATATTAGCAAGATCTGGATTTGATTTTGAGGTTTCCAGAAGAGTAATGGAACTAGATAAAGAGGAATATTTGAAAATTATAAATCTTCTTTAGACTTTTTATTCTTTTCTTCTAAATAATACTGAATTTTGCTTTTGATATAGTTTTTTACCATCACAAATACTATTAATCCAAAAATTGATACAGAAACTATTATAATTAATATTATTCTTAATTGTTCACTCATTATATATTTTTATTTCTTTTCAAAATTATACTAGGATTTTTAAAATTTTCTTTTCCGTAAAGTATTTCATTTCCCTCAAAATCTGTAACTATACCCCCTGCATTTTCAAGAATAGCATGCCCAGCTGCTATATCCCATTCACATGCTCTAGGCTCTGCAACATAGCCGTCGTATTCATTTGAAGCTATTACACAAAATTTTAAAGAACTTTTCATCCTTTTAAATTCGCTAACATTCATTGTTTGATAAATTTTATTAATTTCAGGTTTTAGTTTATTTGAATATGATACAAATTTAAGTTTATTATTTGAAATTTTTGAACAGTCTAATTTTACATGTTGACTATTAATTATTTCAAATGAACAACCTTTCTCATAAGAATAAAATAATCTATTTTTAGCGGGTGCATAAATTATACCTGCTACTGCTCGATTATTAATTATTAAACCAGCATTTAGAGTAAATTCGTCAAGATCATTAATATAATCATAAGTGCCATCAATTGGATCTATTAGCCAAAAATTTTTTAAATCTTTCTTGGATTTATTATGACTAGTTTCTTCTGATACAATCGGTATTTGAGGAGTTAAGTTATTTATTTTTTCAGTTAAAATTCTATTAACTTCAAGATCGCCATTGCTAACAGGTGTATTATCTTCCTTAATTTCTTTTATTAAGCCTTTTTTTCTTAATTCTATTGAAACTTTTCCTGCGTATAAAAAAGTGTCAATCAGATTTTCAATAGCTGCCTTTATTTCGATTTGTTTCATTTATTCTAACTTTTCTAATTCGATATTTTTAGCATTGATAACTTTTTTTCCTACATTTTCGAAATTCACAGTAACTTTTTCTTTAATAATTGACTGTACTTGTCCTATTCCCCAATCTTTATTATTAGGATTTATAACTTTATCACCTGGTTCAAAATCTAAAATCATTTGATTTTACTTATAATAGAAATGAGTATAAATACCACCACATGAATTTAGAGTTAAACTCAATTGGATTAGATAAGAAACCGTCTGATACAAAAGTAATTGTAGCTATGTCTGGTGGTGTAGACTCATCTACAGTTGCAGGTTTGATGAAAATGCAAGGATATAATGTTACCGGCATAACATTAAAACTATACAACGATAGTAAAGAAGTTGTTAAATCAAAAGTATGTTGCTCAGGCCAAGATGTTATAGATGCAAAAAGAGTTGCTCATAAATTAGATATTGATCATAAAATTCTTTATTACCAAGATAAATTTAAGCAAGGTGTTATTGATAATTTTGTAGAAAGTTACTTAAAAGGAGAAACTCCAATACCATGCATACAGTGTAATCAAACTGTCAAATTTAAAGATTTGTATGAAGTTGCTAAAGATTTAAATGCTGATGCTTTGATTACAGGTCATTATGTAAAAAATATAACAATAAATGAAAAAAATAATATGTATAGAGCAGTAGATGAAAATAGAGATCAAAGTTATTTTCTATTCAACACTACAAGAGAGCAATTAAATTATTTACGATTTCCATTAGGTGGAATGTTAAAAAATGAAACTAGAGAAATTGCTAAAAAACTAAATTTAAATGTTGCAGATAAGCCAGATAGTCAAGATATATGTTTTGTTCCTAACGGAGACTATTCATCAGTAATAAAAAAGTTTAAGCCAGATTCCTTAAAAAAAGGTAATATAAAAAATCTAAATGGTGAAGTAATTGGAGTTCATGATGGAATTATAAATTTTACTATTGGTCAAAGAAAAGGAATTAAAGTAGCTGACAAAGAGGCATTATATGTAATTAAAATTGATGCAGAAAATAATGAGATAATTGTTGGCGGAAGAGAGCATCTTGGGAAAAAGAAAATTAATTTAAAAAGTATAAATCTACTATCTGAAAAGAAAGAATTAGGTCAAAATATTCTTGTCAAAGTAAGGTCTACAGGCAAACTATTAAGTGCTAATGTAAATATTTTAAATGATAATAAAGCAGAGGTAAAATTAGTTAACCCAGAAGATGGTATTTCACCTGGACAAGCATGTGTTTTTTATAAAGAAGATCAATATGGCCACAAAGTTCTTGGTGGAGGTTGGATTACCTAACTTTTAAAGAAAAATATGATATTAGAAAATATAATTGAACTAAAACAAAATAGTTCCAAGATATTATATTTTTAATATTTGGATATTCATCAATTTTTATAATTAAAATTGGCAGCAGCAAAATGCCAATTATTATTAAAAATAGACTTAATAAATTTTTTAATTTAACAAATTTAAAATCAAACTTATCTTTTAAAAAATCTTTATTCTTAATAATTCTCCTCGATACAAAATATTGAGTAAAAATTATAAATAAAATATAAATATATATACCAATTCTTCTAAAAAACTCATATGTCCTTCCTTCTCCTAGAAAAGTTAAATATAAAATTAAAAAAATTAAGCTAAAAAATGATAAAGTATATAAAAGTATTTTATTCTCGTTTTGTATGTAACCAATTAAACAATACCAATAAAAAAACAAAAATAAAACGTATACAAACATAAAAAACTTAAAATAATATTTTACTGGTTCATACCTTCCTGTTCTCGAAATAGATGTACAGCCCTCAAAGAAAGGAATACATTTTGGAACTAAATCTAAATGTATGGATATTAAGTAGGAAACTGTAACTGTTAATATGGGTATTATAAAACAGCCTATAGCAAATGCTTTGATGTATTTAAGCATTTAATTTATTTTTTCTATTTTTTCTTATTTTTCTTTCTTGCTCGTCTTTTTTTTGAGCCCATTTTCCTTCGGCCTCTATGCTTTTTAGGGTATCCCATAATCTCCTTAGTTTTACAATTTTATTGACTTATTTGAGGGATATAGCATTGTCAATATAACTAATCAATTTTTTTATGGTTAATTCAGTTAAAACTTTTTTAAAACAAGTAGGAAAAGATTATCAAAATCAGTCAGTTAATCCGCCAGTAGTAAGAGCTTCAACGATAATATTTAAAACTTTACAAGATATAAAGAAAACACAAAGCAATTATAAAAAAAATCCTTTAAGCAAAAATTTTGATTATGGTAGAAAAGGAACATCAACAACTTTTGCACTACAAAAACTATTAAGAAAAATTGAAAATGCTTATCAAGTTTATTTAACACCAACAGGATTTGGTGCAGTTTTTCTTGGAGTGATTAGTGTTGTAAGACCTGGTGATGAAATAATTATAACGGACTCAGTCTACTCTCCCACAAGATTTTTAACCGAAGAATATTTAAAAAAATTCAATATTAAAGCAGTTTTTTATGATCCAAAAAACTTAGATGACTTAAAAAAAAAAATTACAATTAAGACTAAACTTATTTTTGTTGAAAACCCTGGAAGTAACACATTCGAATTTCAAGATTTAAAAAAAATATTATCTTTTGCTAAGAATAAGAATATTTATACAGCTATTGATAACACTTGGGGAACACCTTATCTGATAAAGCCTTTAGACTTAGGTTTTGATATGTCTATAGTTTCAGCCACAAAATATTATTCTGGTCATTCAGATGTTATGGGTGGCAGTTTAGCAATTAAAAAAAGGCTGTTTAAGCAAGTGGAATTAAGTCAAAAAGCAGTTGGTTTAAGACTAAGTCCTGATGATGCTTATTTAATTATGAGAGGACTAAGAACATTAGATATTAGGCTAGACAAGCATCAAGAAAATACCATTAAGGTAGCTAATTTTTTGAGCAAACAAAAAAAAGTTAAAGAGGTTTTTTACCCAATTAAAAAAAATATCAAACAATACAAAATGTGGAAAAAGTATTACTCAGGATCATCTGGGTTAATGGGTGTAAAAATTATTTCTAAAAATAAAAACTCTGTAATTAAATTTTTGAATAAACTAAAATTATTTGCCCATGGTTACAGCTGGGGTGGATTTGAAAGTCTTGCTTTATATCAAGACAAATTGGCACTGGGTAATAGGAGCTACACAAAGCTGAGTAATAACGAACATATTATAAGATTGCATATTGGTTTAGAAGACCCAAATGATTTGATTGCTGACATTAAACAGGCTATTAAATCTGTAAGATGAATGACACAAAATTTTTTCCAACAAAAAAAGCATTAGTTACTGTAATAGCTGCATCTGCTGTTGTTATTATTGCATTAGGAATAAGACAAACTTTTGGAATGTTTTATTTTGATTTTGCAACTGATTTAGATATCACCATAACACAGTTCGGCTTTACAATGGGATTACAGCTCTTATTGTGGGGTGTTTTCAGTCCTATGTTTGGAATTATTACGGATAAGTATGGTGGTAATATTGCAATCTTTATTGGTTTTGTTTTTTATTTGTTAGCAATTTTATTGTTTTATTCAGGTTTTAATACTGGTTATTATTTTACTATAACAATTGGAATATTAGTTGGTGTTGGACTGGGATCTACAGCTATCAGTATACCTGTTTCAGTTGTTGCAAAACATTTTCCAGTATCAAGCAGAACAATAGCAACAGGAATAGTAACCTCAGCAGGATCTTTTGGATATTTTATATCACCATTAATCACTAGATATTCACTTGTTGAACATGGGTGGGAAAATACAATGCTATTTTTCTGTTTCTTTTTAGGTCTAGGATTAATAGTAGCATTATTTGTTTCAACACCAAAAATACCTGTCGGTACAAATCAAAATAACAATCAAACAGCTAGAGAAGCTTTAAAAGAGGCTTTTTCAAATAAAAGTTACATCTATCTTACTTTAGGTTTCTTTGTATGCGGTTGGCACATTGCTTTAGTAGCAACTCATATACCCACTTACATGATTGATAAAGGATTACCAGATTGGTGCGCAGCAATGGTTTTGGCTTTAATTGGACTTTTTAATATGGTTGGAACAATTACAAGTGGATATCTTGCAACTAGATACAGTCAAAAAATTTTATTAAGTGCAATTTATCTACTAAGAGGAGTATCAATTATTTATTTCATATTCCTACCACCAAGTGTTTTTAATTCAGTAATCTTTGGAATAACATTTGGAATGTTGTGGCTATCAACAGTTCCACCAACGAATGGAATAATAGGCAAGGTATTTGGTACTAAGTATATTGGATTGTTATATGGAATTGTTTTTGTAAGTCATCAAATTGGATCTTTTTTAGGAGCTTATTTGAGTGGAGTTTTCTACGAACTTAACGGCAATTTTGATTATGCTTGGTACATATCTATCGCATTATCTATTTTTGCTGGTTTGATACATTTACCTATAAAAGAGAAGCCAATTGAAAGACCGCAAATCGCATAAACTTAAATTTAATCCGTATTTGGAAAAACTTTATCAGTCGGATAAGCCACTGATAATCTACAAAGTTGATAATGGTTATGACATTTATACAGATTTTTCTAAAAAAATTAATTTAACAAAAAAAAATATACATAAATTTTTAAACTCTTTTGAAAGAATGAAATATAAAAAAGAAACTGATCAATATGTTGGTTTTTTTGGATATGAAATTTTAAATTATTTACTTGGTATTAAAATTAGCAAACAGTCAAAAAATGGTTTTTATAAAGGAGTTTTTTACAAACCAGAGACAATCATTAAAATTAGAGATAATATTTTAATATTTTCAAATAATAAAAAGCAAGAATTTAATAATTATTTTAAATCAACTAAAATTTTATCACCATTTAAATTAAATATTAAATATCAAAAATATAAAAAAATATTTGATATTTTTTCAAAAAAAATAAGACAAGGAGAAACATATCAAATAAAAATTTGTACAAAATATCGTAATAAATCTTCAATAAATCCTATTAATTTTTTCTGGAGATTAATGAAGTCAAATGCTTCACCAGAATCTTTTATGATAAGAGATAAAAACTATTCTATTGTTAGTTGCTCACCTGAAACTTTATTATTAAAAAAGGGTAATAAAATCATTACCAAACCTATTGCGGGCACATTACGAAAAAGTAAAAAAATGAACAGATCTAGTGCCCTAAAGTTTTTTAGAAATAATTCTAAAGAGACCAAAGAACACAATATGATTGTTGATATGGAAAGAAGTGACTTATCCAGAGTTTGTATTCCAGGAACAGTAAAAATTGATAAAGAAAAGTATGTTGAGGAATACAGGCACTTATTTCATTATGTTACAACTATATCTGGAAGCCTATTAAAGGGTATGACTGTAAAAAATATTATCAAATCTATGATGCCCGGCGGATCAGTCATAGGCTGTCCAAAAGTACGAACTTTGGAATTATTAAATCAACAAGAAAAAGAGAATAGAAATATTTTTACAGGTAGTTTTGGCTATATAAAATTTAATAAAGATATGAGATTTAACATAATAATAAGATCTATACTAAATTATAAAAATACATCAGAAATATCTGCAGCATCTGGAGTTGTATTAGATAGTGCAGCAAAAAAAGAATTCAATGAAAATTTTATCAAAGCTAAATCATTATTAGAATTATTTAAATGATTTATATAATAGATCACCAGGATTCATTCACATGGAATGTAGTTCATCAATTCTCTCAGTTTGATAAAGTTTATTGTTCAAATTATTTTGAAATAAACAACAATTTATTAAATAAAGCTAATATAATTGTGTTATCTCCTGGACCTGGTTCACCCAAAGATTATCCAAATACTTCAAAAATTTATAATAAATTTAAAGGAAAAAAAAAAATCATAGGAATTTGCTTAGGGTATCAGCAAATATTACATTGTGAAAATGCCAAAATTATTCAACAAAGGAGAATATTTCATGGTTATCAATCTGAAGTAAAAGTTGTTTCGAATAAATCCATCTTTAGAAAGAATTCTAAATTTAAAGTCGGAAGATATCACTCACTTAAGCTTCAAGAGCCATTTATTAAAGAAAATTTTGATATTACTATGAGATGCGCTAAAACTAATATTGCTATGGCTTTTGAAAACAAAAGAGATGATGTATATGGTTTTCAATTTCATCCAGAATCTTTTTTAACAACAAATGGTAAAATTCTTATTAAAAAAATCTTACAGTCGAAAAGATCTTAAAGAAAAAGAATTTAAAGATCTATGGAATGCCCACGGGGTTTTCACAACTATGTGGATCTATGGAAAACCTCAAAAGATTTTATTTTTTAAAGAACACATAACAAATCTTATTAACTCTACTAAAAATTATAAAATTTATCATCGAAATTTAAAAAAAAATATATTTAAAATAATTAAGTCGAATTTAAATAAACAAAAAAATTATAATCATTTATTGAGAATTGCAGTTACCAAAAGTTTAATTTCTATTTCTTTGAGAGACAAATTAAAAATTAAAAAAAATCTCCAGTTAAAGTTAGTAAATTATAATAGAATTAAACCTGAGCATAAAAACTTGAAGTATAAATTTATTTTAAAAAATTTATCTAAAATGGATAACACAAAATCTGATATTGCTCTTTGTTCAAATGGAAAAATTTTAGAAACAGGAACTTCAAATATTATTTTTATAAAAGATAATAAATATTATTCACCTATCAGGAAATTTTATCGAGGAGTAAATCTTAAGTTTTTTGAAAAAAATTTTAGGATAAAAAAAACTAATATTAATATTAATAATTTAAATCAATATGAGGAAATACTTCTAATCGGATCTGGAAAGGGAGTTTCCACTGTTTCATCTATAAAAGAGAAAAACTGGAATAGAAAAAAATATAAATCTTATGAAACTTTTGTAAGCAAATATAAAACTCAAATACTTAAACAAAAAAAATTGAGTAATTATTTATGAGAAATCCAAATAATCCGTGCATATTCTGTTTTACAAAGAAAAAGGAATATCTTTTTGAAAACGAACTAGCTTATGCAACTACCGACACTTATCCTGTATCAAAATTTCATTCACTTATAATCCCAAAGCGGTGTGTTAAAAATTATTTTGATCTAACTTCAAATGAAATCTTAGCGTGTAATAAATTAATAAAGAAACTAAAAAAAAAAATTGAAAAGAGTGATAAATCTGTGAAGGGTTTTAACATTGGCACTAACTCCGGCAAGGTTGCTGGACAATCTATTAATCATTGTCATATTCATTTGATTCCAAGACGAAAAAATGATGTTAAAAATCCTCAAGGTGGTGTTAGAGCTGTAATTTCTTCTAAACAGCATTATGTAAGGAAAAAGTAACTTTTATTAACATTTTTTTATTGAGATGAGATTATTAGTCAGTTGAACTAATATTTTTTATAGATTAAGAACTCAGATTAGTATTATATTTAGCGGAGATAATAATATGTTCACAACAAATCCATTTGCTGTACTTTCCTCAACAGTTCCTTCAATTGCTTTGCAAGCATTTGTTTTATTGATGTTGGCATTGGTGGTGATTGGAACACTGATGGATATTATTCATAAGAAGAATGTAAAATATTTTTTTAATAATGCTAAAAAAGCAAAAAAAGCAGCAAGTAGAGAATTAAGTCTTGGGGAGAAAACAGCAATAATTTCTAAAACAGTAGTGCATGATATTGGAACTACATCTGAATTAGGTTTAGGTAAAAGAAGGTTTGCTCATGTATTAGGCATGTATGGAACAATATTATTTTGGATCGGTTCAGGTGTTATGATATTTGGATATTCTTCTCCTAATGCTATAACCCCATCTATATGGCCAATCATTTGGCATGCTGGTGCAATCTTAACTTGCCTTGGAGCATATTGGTTTTGGTTTTTTTTAAGAGTAGATGTATCTGCTGAAGCTCACTCAGTTTTTAGAATCATAAAAGCAGATTTATTTGTTTTAGCTTTAGTATTATCTTCTACGTTTGGTTTAGCTTGGTCGTATTTCCAATATTCAGGATCTACTGGTTTAAGTATTTTATTTTTAATTTTGTTTGCGGTTGCTAATATAGTTTTATTTGGAGGAGTTTACTGGTCTAAATTTGCTCATATGTTTTACAAACCAGGTGCTGCAATCCAAAAAAATTTAGCAGAAGCAGATGGTTCTAGAGATAACCTGCCTCCACCTGCAGATGCTCCAGAACAATTTGGACTTGGAATTAAACGTGAGGCACCAAAGCACTATTAATATGATTGATAAAATTTTAAAGAAAGGTAATAAATAGATATGTCAACTTTTGTATACATGACTAGATGTGATGGTTGTGGTCATTGTGTAGATATATGTCCATCAGATATCATGCACATAGACGAAACTATTAGAAGAGCAAAAAATATAGAACCAAATTTTTGTTGGGAATGCTATTCATGCGTTAAGGCATGTCCCAATCATGCAATTGATGTAAGAGGATATGCTGACTTTGCTCCAATGGGTCATAGTGTTAGAGTTAGAAGAGAAGAAGAAAAAGGAACTATTTCTTGGAGAATTAAATTTAGAAACGGTACAGAGAAGAATTTTGTATCACCAATAACAACAAAACCTTGGGGAAAATTTATACCAAAATTAGCTGAAGCTGATACTCCTAATCAAGGAGAGATTAACTCACAAATTTTATATAATGAGCCACATGGTTTAAATACTGAAAAAGATTTACCAACATTAGATAAAAATTCATTTAAGCAAGGCGTTTACTATTAATGGCTAAGCACAAAACTATCATCGAAGAATGTGACGTACTAGTTGTCGGTGGAGGTATGGCTGGAACAGGGGCTACCTTTGAGGCAAGACACTGGGGAAGAGATTTAAAAATAATCTGTGTTGAAAAAGCAAATATAGATAGAAGTGGTGCCGTCGCACAAGGTCTTTACGCTATAAACTGTTATATGGGAATGCAGTGGGGCGAGAATATGCCAGAGGATCATGTAAGGTACGCTAGAAATGATTTGATGGGTCTTGTTAGAGAAGATTTAGGTTATGACATGGCACGTCATGTAGACTCAACGGTTCACATGTTTGACGAATGGGGTCTTCCAATGATGAAAAACAAAGAAACTGGAAGATATCAAAGAGAAGGTAAGTGGCAAATAATGATACACGGCGAAAGTTACAAACCAATTGTAGCCGAAGCTGCAAAAAAATCTGCTGATAAAATTTATAACAGAATAATGATTACCCATCTTTTAAAAGATGAAAAAAATCCAAATCGAATAGCTGGTGCAGTTGGCTTTAATGTTAGAACTGGGAATTTTCACGTATTTAAATCTAGAACTGTAGTTGTTTCTGCTGGAGGAGCATCGCACATATTTAAACCAAGAGCAGTTGGTGAAGGTATGGGTAGAACATGGTATGCACCTTGGAGTAATGGATCTGCTTATGCACTACCTATTCAAGCAGGTGCAAAAATGACTCAAATGGAAAATAGAATTGTACTTTGTAGATTTAAAGATGGTTATGGTCCAGTTGGAGCATATTTCTTACATTTAAAAACTTATACTCAAAACGCCAATGGCGAAAATTATGAGAAGAAATGGTATGAAGCTACTAAAGAATTAGTAGGTGAATATATAGACCATCATCCAACACCAACTTGTTTAAGAAACCACGCATTTATTCAAGAAACAGCTGCAGGCGGTGGACCAATTCATATGGTCACAAAAGAAGCATTCCAAGATCCACATTTAGAAACTGTTGGATGGGAAAATTTCTTAGGAATGACAGTAGGACAAGCGGTTGTATGGGCATCTCAGAATATTGATCCGAAATACACCAATCCAGAATTAACAACTTCAGAGCCGTATGTAATGGGATCTCATGCTACATGTTCAGGAGCATGGGTCAGTGGACCAGAGGATATAGCGCCTGATGAATACTTTTGGGGATACAATAGAATGATGACTATTGATGGATTATTTGGAGCAGGAGATGCAGTTGGCGGAAGTGCTCACAAGTTTTCATCTGGATCATTCACTGAGGGAAGATTAGCGTCTAAAGCTGCTGTTAAATATATTCAAGATAAAAAAGCTGACGATATAGAAGTTTCTGATGCACAATTAGAGAAGCTTAAAGAAGAAATATTCAAGCCAATTGAGAACTATACGGTGGGAAGAAATGAAATTACTGGGGGAACTGTTTCTCCAAGCTATATTTTACCTATACAAGGACTACAAAGACTACAAAAAATTATGGATGAATATTGTGGTGGACTTACAAATAATTACATGACAAACGACAATCTACTCAAAAAAGGCTTAGAACAGCTACAATTACTTCAAGAAGACTTAGATCATGTCGGAGCAGAAGATTATCACCAATTGATGAGAGCATGGGAACTTAAGCATAGAGCTGTAACATCAGAATGTGTTGCTCATCATACGTTATTTAGAGAAGAAACGCGTTGGCCAGGCTATTATTATAGAGGCGATCATATGAAACTTGATGATGAAAACTGGCACTGTTTAACTGTTTCTAGAAGAGATCCTGAAACTGGAAAATTTGAAATGGAGAAAAAGCCTGTTTATCATATCGTTGATGATAAAGAGAAGAAGCAAGCTTCCTAACCATTTTAGATGAGTATTGTCGACAAATCAGACGAAGAAATCATTAAAATCGCTGATCCTATCTGGGATAATATGGTTAGATGTTCCAACATGAAAGATTATGGTGGTTTTACCAGGGATTTATCATCACAAATGCTCTATGGGGCTAACGAAGTAGAGCTAGGCAAGCAATGGGCAAGCAATAAACTGATTTCAAGTCTTAAAGAAGGGTGTAAGGCTATAGGCTGTTTAAGAAGAGGCTTGTACGTGACTGTTATCTATAAACAAAACAGTACAGAGATACCTGGAGACTTTTTAGGTCGACTGGTACTTGGAGAAGAGGGAGATGAGGTCAAAGTCTTCGGGGCAACTATTTTTTAAATTTAATTAAATATTATTTGCATTTAATAAAACTTGTGGTATTTCGCGGGTATGCTTCAAGCTTTTAACCAAAATATTAAAAAAATCCCTTTATTAGTTTCTAATCAGCTTTCAAAAATAATTAAATCTTTTCTATATCTTTTTATATTTTTTACTTGGGCAATTATAATCCTAGGAACATTTCAAAATTTTATTTAATTTATTCTTATAATCATTGACTTTGGATTATGAGAGGAATAGTTAGATTGTATGGAATATTTTCTTCCAATAGCTCAAGTCGAGATTAACATACTCTTTATATTTGGTTTAAGTTTAGCAGTTGGTATTCTTTCAGGATTATTTGGTGTAGGTGGAGGATTTTTAATGACACCATTTTTAATTTTTTTAGGTATTCCACCCGCTTATGCAGTTCCAAATGAAGCTAGCAATATTTTAGGAACATCAGTGTCAGGTTCAACAACTCATTATTTAAAAGGTACATTAGATTATAAAATGGGATTGATGATTGTAGTGGGAGGAACTATTGGAACATTACTAGGAATCTTAACTTTTTCCTATTTTCAGGATATTGGAAAAATAAATATCGTTATCTCTTTAGCCTACATGTATATCTTAGCTATACTTGGAACTTTAATGCTTATTCAAGGAGTATCAGAAATTGATAAGGCTAGAAAAAAAATTGTTGTTAAAAAAAAATTACATACTCATTATTGGATACATGGACTACCCTTTAGAATGCGTTTTAAAAAATCAAAAGTTTATGAAAGTGCATTTACTCCAATTATTATTGGTTTAATTGTTGGATATATTGCAGCAATTATGGGAGTGGGCGGTGCATTTATATTGGTTCCTGCAATGATTTATATTATTGGAATGCCAACTAAACTAATTCCTGGTACATCTTTGTTTGTTACAATATTTGTAAGTGCAATCGTAACAGTTCTTCATGCTTTTAATTACGGAACAATTGATCTTGTTTTAGTTTTTGTACTTATACTTGGCTCTATTATAGGTGTTCAGTTTGGTCAAAAAATTGGTGAAAAAGTTGATAGCTCGGAATTTAAAACAATCTTAGCAGTACTTTTATTATTAGTTGGAATTGCAATTGCTTATGACACTTTTATTAAAGAAGATGTAATTGTTGAAACAGTTGTAAATGGAACTAAAAACCTTGGTAACATTGCACAGTTTATTTTAGATTATTCTAAAGACCTTCCAGTTTTTTACGGACTTACATCAGTTGTATTAGCTGTAGTTCTTGGAATAGGAGCTGCAATTTTAAGAAATTATATTTCTAAGTGGAACAAGGCAAGGGAAGCTAAGCTTAAAGCTTAAGCACTTCTATATAGTTTGGTCATCACAAATTCTCTATGACCTAAGGCTTCAGCACAAGTTAATCTTCCGTTTGCAACTCTTATTGTAGCTTTAATTAATTCATCACCAGCTTCATCTAAATTCATTTCTCTTGATAAGATTTTAGAAACATCAACATCAATATGCTCACTCATGGTTCTAGCAGTTAAAGGATTAGCAGTTAGTTTTACTACTGGCTCAATTGGGTTTCCAATTATATTTCCTTGTCCAGTTGGAAATAGGTGAAGATTAAATCCTCCTGCAGCTTGTAAAGTAACACATTCAGCAGCAGCTGATGAAGTATCCATAAAGTATAATCCAGGACCTTTTGTTGGTTCTTCTGCTGGCTCAAGTACATCAATGAATTTGCATCCTCCAATTTTTTGAAAGTTTCCAAATGCTTTTTCTTCAATTGTAGTAAGTCCACCAGCTATGTTTCCAGCTGTTGGTTGACTTTCAGAAAGATCGTCTGTTGCTTCTTTTAAGATGAAATCATTATACGAACTCCAAGTTTTTCTAAACTTCTCTTGAGCCTCAGGAGTTTTTCCTCTTTTTTCACAAACAGTTTCAGCACCTGTTAGCTCAGATGTTTCACCAAAACATAAATGAACACCAAGGGGCTCTAATTTATCCATTAAATTTCCAACTGTAGGATTTGATGCTAATCCAGATGTTGTATCAGACTCTCCACATTTAACTGATATCCATAAATCACTTATAGGACGCTCTTCTCTTTGTTTCTCAGATGCCCAAATTGAAAATTCTTGAGCTTTCTTTGAAACTCTTGCAATTGTGTTTATATCTCCTACACCTTCTATACTAAAACCTTCAACTGGTTTTCCAGTTGTTGCAATTGCATCAACAATTCTTTTTGTCCATTTAGGCTCAATACCAATTACTATAACTGCTGCAACATTTGGATTTTTTCCTGTTCCAATCATTGTTCTAAAATGAAGCTCTAAGTCTGCTCCAAATTGTAATCTTCCATAAGAATGTGGAAGTGCAATTGTGCCTTTAATATTATTAGCTACAGCTTCAGCACAAGCATTTGAAATATCATCAACAGGTAGAATTATTACATGATTTCTTGTGCCTGTTCTTCCGTCTTCTCTTTTATATCCTAAAAACGTTTTTGGAATTTCCATTTTACCACTTTTTAGTTTTTACGTTGTGAACATGTACATGCTCACCTTTTTTAATTGATTTTACTACTTTGCCAATATCATGTCCGTACTTTAATATTGTATCTCCCTCTTTAAGATCAGTCATAGCAATTTTATGACCCAAAGGTATTTCATCCATCGATTGAATTTTTACTGATTTATCATTTTCCATAATCCAGCAATCACAGTCTTGTTTAGGAGTAATTTTTTCAATAACTACAACACCTACATTGTCTTTTTCATCGTGGATTATAATATCTGTGCCGGCCATTGTGACGATTTCTTTGTTTGAAATTCGATCCAATTTATATATGAATTGGGCACTTTGACAATTAAAAAATAGAATTAAGAAAGATTTGATATGGCTAAAATGACAACCGAAGAAGCTTTTGTAAAAGTTTTACAAATGCATGGTATCGAACATTCGTTTGGTATTATTGGTTCTGCATTCATGCCTATTTCTGATCTTTTCCCAGAAGCTGGAATAACTTTTTGGGATGTTGCTCATGAAACAAATGGAGGATTGATTGCTGATGGTTACACGAGAGCAACTGGAAAAATGTCAATGGTGATTGCTCAAAATGGTCCAGGTATTACAGGACTTGTTACACCAATAAAAACTGCATACTGGAATCATACTCCTCTACTATTAGTAACACCACAAGCTGCAAACAAAACTATGGGTCAAGGTGGTTTTCAAGAAGTAGAGCAAATGAATTTATTTAAAGACATGGTGTGTTATCAAGAAGAAGTTAGAGACCCATCAAGAATGGCAGAAGTTTTAAACAGAGTAATAGAAAAAGCATTTAGAGGGTCAGCGCCTGCACAAATAAATGTACCAAGAGATTTTTGGACACAAGTTATAGATATAGAATTGCCTCCAATTGTAAGATTTGAAAGACAAGGTGGTGGAAAAGATGCTGTTGATAGAGCTGCGAAATTATTATCAGAAGCAAAATTCCCAGTAATTTTATCTGGAGCAGGAGTTGTTATAGGTGATGCGATTGATGATTGTAAAAAATTAGCAGAAAAGCTTGATGCACCTGTATGTAATGGATATCAACATAACGATAGCTTTCCAGGAAGCCATCCATTAGCTGTTGGTCCATTAGGTTACAACGGATCTAAAGCTGCAATGGAGTTAATTTCAAAAGCTGATGTAGTTTTAGCGTTAGGAACAAGATTAAATCCATTTTCAACATTACCAGGATATGGAATTGATTACTGGCCAAAAGATGCAACAATTATTCAAGTAGATATGAACCCTGATCGTATTGGTTTAACAAAGAAAGTTACTGTTGGTATTTGCGGTGATTCTAAAATGGTAGCTCAACAAATATTAAAAAAACTTTCATCAAATGCTGGAGATATTGGTAGAGAAGATAGAAAAAATCTAATCCATCAAACAAAATCTGCATGGTTGCAAACTCTTACAAGTTTAGATCATGAGGATGATGATCCAGGAACTGTTTGGAATAAAGAAGCAAGAGAAAGAGATAAAGATAGAATGTCTCCAAGACAAGCATGGAGAGCTATTCAAGCTGGGATGCCAGAAGATGTTATAATTTCAAGTGATATTGGAAATAATTGTGCAATAGGTAATGCATACCCAACATTTGAGAAACCAAGAAAATATTTGGCACCAGGTTTATTTGGACCATGTGGATATGGATTTCCATCTATTCTTGGAGCAAAGATTGGATGCCCAGATACTCCAGTTATAGGTTTTGCTGGTGACGGAGCATTTGGAATAAGCATGAATGAAATGAGTTCGTGTGCAAGAGAAGAGTGGCCTGCGATAACAATGGTAATTTTTAGAAATTATCAATGGGGCGCTGAAAAAAGAAATTCAATATTGTGGTTTGATGATAACTTTGTTGGAACAGAGTTAGATCCAGAATTAAGTTATGCAAAAGTTGCTAATGCATGTGGTTTAAAAGGTGTTATTGCAAATACAATGGAAGAAACCACTAAAGCTATTAAACAATCTTGTGAAGATCAGAAAAAAGGTATTACTACATTTATCGAAATAATTTTAAATCAAGAATTAGGTGAGCCATTCAGAAGAGATGCTATGAAAAAACCAGTTAAAGTAGCTGGTATAAGCAAGAGTGATATGAAGCCTCAAAAGTCTCTTGTTAGTTGAGATTAGTAAAATTTCATTATAAAAATAATTATTGGATTTAATAAACAACAATTTCTGTGGATGGACAAGACAACTTCCTGAGAGAAGTAATTTTAAATTACTAGATCAAGACATTTACTGTGATTATTTAATTGTAGGAGCTGGGTATACAGGGTTATCAGCTGCTAGAAAACTTTCAGATATAATGAAAGATAAAAAAATTATTCTCATTGATGCACAGTTAGCGGGCGAGGGTGGAAGTTCAAGAAATTCAGGCTATCTAGTTGATACTACATTGAATGATGGTTTTACATCTAACAGCGATAAAGAGAATTATGTAAAAAAAACAAAAATATATCACTTGGGTATAGAAGCTGTTAGAAAATTTATAAAAGAATATCAGGTTGATTGTGATTGGAATGAATGTGGAAAATATTTTGCTTCCTCTAAAGAGCAAGATGAGACAAAAGCTCAATCGTTCAGCAAATTATTAAATAGTCTCGGTTTTAAAAATAAAATTTTATTCAATAAAGAGTTAACTGAAAAATTGGGAACGCCTTTTTATAAAATAGGAGTTTTTACCTCAGGAGGAATTCTTTTAAACCCTGGTAAATTAGCTAGAGCAATGGTTGATACATTGCCAGATAATGTAAAATTATATGAAAATTCTCAAATTTATAATTGGAAAAAGATTAATAACAAAATTGAATGTTTTACAAAAAAGCACAAAATAACTACTAAAAAAATTATTTTTTGCACAAATGGTTTTTTGAAATATTTGAATGTAAAAAAAAATTATAGTTTCCCAATCACATTAACTGCTAGTCTCACGAGAAAACTCACAGATAAAGAATTTAAAGATATAGGTTCCCCAAAAGAGTGGGGTGTTCTTCCTATAAGACCAATGGGTGCTACGATAAGAATGACTAAAGATAGGAGAATACTTATAAGAAATACTGCAGAGTTAAGAAACCCTTTTTCAATGAATAGAAATGAATTAAATAAAAGAGCTGCAATTCATAAAGAAGGCATCAAGAAAAGATTTAAACAATTACCTGATAATATAATAGAGAGCAGTTGGTCGGGAATTGTATGTAGAAGTGGTAATAGCTCTCAAATATTTGAAAAAATTGATGATAATATTTTTAGCGCAGGCTGTTACAATGGATCTGGCATTGGAGTAGGAACACTATTCGGTGAACAAATAGCCTTAATGGCCTCTAATCAACAATCTAATGAAATAGAAGTAATACAACAAAGAAAAAAACCAAACTGGTTACCACCACAACCCTTTTTAAATTTAGGAATATACACTAGATTAGCTTACGAAAGGATAAAAGCTCGAACTGAAATTTAATGAAAAAAAATTTTAAGCTTATAGTTTTTTTTGTATTAGGAATTATAGCTCTTTACATCTCAACTAATTATTATAACGATTTTAATAGAAGCAAAACTATTAAAGCATGTATAATTGGAAAAGCTGAATTAGATTCTAAAAAAGCTAAAGAGGACAGATTATCAAATGCACAAATTAAAAAATTTTGTGAAGATCAAATAAAATGATGAAAAAATCAAAAAGATCAGATGTTGATCCATTTATTGTAATGGATGTAATGGAGTCTGCTAGAATTGCTGAAGAAAAAGGTAAAGATATAATTCATATGGAGGTAGGGCAGCCAGGAACACCAGCACCTAAGATTGCGAAAGATTATATTACAAATGAGATAAATAAAAATAATCTTGGTTACACAGTATCACTTGGTCTACCAGCTTTAAGAGCAAAAATTTCAAAGTTATATGGAGATTGGTACAATCTAGATTTAAATCCAAATAGAATAGTAGTTACAACAGGGTCTTCCGGAGCCTTTATATTATCGTTTTCGGCATTGTTTGATAGTGGAGACAGAGTTGGAATTGGATCTCCAAGTTATCCTAGCTATAGACAAATACTAAAATCACTAAGTTTGGAAACTGTAGATATTCAAACTAAACTTCAAAATAGATTTCAACCTGTTCCAGAAGATATTACAAATAATAATTTAAATGGAATTCTTGTTGCATCGCCTGCAAATCCAACTGGTTCTATGCTAGATAAACAATCTTTAGAAAATTTAATTAATACTGCAAATGAGAATAATGTGAGTTTTATTAGTGATGAAATTTATCATGGAATTCAATATGAAAATAATCCAACATCAGCTCTAGAAATTACAGATAATTGCTATGTAATTAATTCTTTTTCAAAATACTTTTCCATGACTGGTTGGAGAATAGGATGGATGGTTGTACCAGAGGATCATGTTAGACAGGTAGAAAGACTTTCGCAAAATTTGTTTGTTTGTCCTCCACATGCAAGTCAAGTTACAGCCCTTGCTTCTTTAGATGCAAATGAAGAGTTACAATCAAATGTAGAAGTATATAAAAAAAATAGAGAGATACTTTTAGAAGAATTACCTAAGGCAGGATTAAAAAAGTTTTCACCACCTGATGGAGCTTTTTACATCTATGTTGATATTTCTGAATATTCAAATGATAGCTTAGCTTTTTGTAAAAAAGTTTTAGATGAAGCAAATGTTGCTATAACACCAGGAATTGATTTTGATCAAAAAAGAGGAAATTCTACTATCCGATTCTCATATGCAAGAAGCACAAAAGATATAATAGAAGGGGCTAAGAGAATTAAAGATTTTATGTCTAAAAATTATTAAAAGGGGTCAGCTCAATTGGTTATTACCAAAAGAGCTCCCCTTTTTTATGCCATTTTGGCCAAATCCATCAAATGGATTTAGTTTGTGTTATTTTTAATATGTGATATCTCACCAGCTAAGTGTCAGGTGGCGTTATTCTAAGCATTTGCACCTCCTTCACTTATAAAAATAAGTTTTAGGTAGGTTGTATTCAACAAATTTATTTCTATTTTATATAAATATATTATTTGAATACAACCCATCTCTTTAGTAGATTCTCGATATCAAAATAATCAAAATATTCCCAAACTCTTAAATGAAACTTATGTCACAGAGACAGACAATAAATATATTTGTAATTAAAATTACATGAAAACAATATTTGTTATTGGATCACAAAAACATACTCTGAAATACACAAGAAAAATGCCCGAGGGTGAAGTTAAAAAAATGAAATCTTTTGTTACAAACAAAGGACAAAAACTTGAAAAAACTTCAAAATTTAAAATTTTAAAAGTATCAGACGACAAAACTTCAAGAACTTTCAAAATCAGTCTTTAATTATTAAAATGAACAAAATCGTATGGTTCAGGAACGATCTTCGTGTTTCTAATAATGATGCATTTAACGAAGCAGCAAAATCAGGGAAGATTTTACCAATTTACATATTTGATAAAGAATATCACAAATTACCTACATCAAGCTCATTCCATCTAGATTTTTTAAAATCATCATTAGAAGACTTAAAAAAAACACTCAGCGAAAAATATAATGCCAAACTCAATATATATTATGGAGATACATTAGAAATTTTAAGTCATTTAACTGATAAATTTAAAATAAATGAGGTTTATTCAAATATAATATTCAAGAACATGTATATAACTAACTTAGATAAAGAAGTTAGTTTTTTATTTAAAGAAAAAAATATTAACTGGAAAATATCAAATCAATTTGGCGTTCAACTAAATCATAGAATTAGAGACAAATGGTCATATAATTGGAATAAATTCATAGATAGTGAAAGTGTTAATTCAAATTTAAATTGTGAGTTCATTTCAGATAATTATGTAGAGGATTTATCGAAAATAGAAACAAACGATTTAGAAAATGGAAGAATTCAAATTGGTGGAAGACAAAACGCACTTCAACTTTTAGATTCTTTCCTTGATGATAGATCAGAAAATTACCAAAAAGAAATGTCTTCGCCTATAACAGGAGCAACTTCATGTTCTAGATTAAGTCCTCATATTGCATTCGGAAATATTTCTATTAAAGAAATTTTTAAAAAAACTAACGATAAGCTAAAATCCAATTTATCTTTTTCAAAAAAGAAATCCTTAATTGCTTTTAAAAGTCGATTAGCATGGCACTGTCATTTTATTCAAAAGTTATATGATGAACCAGAAATTGAATTTAGAAATATGAATAGCGCTTATAATGGAATAAGAGAAAATGATTTTAATGAAGATTATCATTTAGCATGGAAAAATGGAACTACTGGTTATCCGTTTGTTGATGCTTGCATGAGATACCTTAGAACTAATGGATGGATTAATTTTAGAATGAGAGCAATGCTAGTTTCATTTGCGTCTTATCAATTATGGCTTGATTGGAAAAAAACATCAAAACATTTAGCAAAATTATTTACAGATTATGAGCCAGGCATTCATTATTCACAATTTCAAATGCAATCAGGAACAACAGGAATAAATTCAATAAGAATTTACAATCCAATTAAACAATCAATTGATCAAGATCCTTCAGGAGATTTTATAAAAAAATGGGTTCCAGAATTAAAAAATGTTCCAGGAAAATTAGTTCATGAACCATGGAAATTAACATTCATTGAACAAAAGGGAATAAATTTAGAAATTGGTAAAGATTACCCATCACCAGTAGTTGATAACAAAATATCGACAAAAATTGCTAAAGAAAAAATCTGGAGTGTTAAGAAAACAACTGAAGCAAAAGTTATTTCAGCTGAAGTATTAAATAAACACGCTAGTTTGTCTCAAAGAAGATAGTTTTTAATTTTTACTATCTACAATTAATGTATCTTTAGATCCTCCTCCTTGTGAACTATTAACAATTGTGCTACCTTTTTTTAGAGCAACTCTAGTTAGTCCACCGGTTGTTACATAAGTTGTTTTGCCTGTTAAAATAAAAGGTCTTAAATCTAAATGTCTTGGCTCTATATTATCAGGTGTTATTGTAGGCACAGTAGATAATATCTCTAATGGCTGGGCTATATAATTTCTTGGATTTTTTTTTATATTTTTTATCATTTCTTCTTTTTCTGCTTTTGATGCTTTCGGACCAATCATAATTCCATAACCACCCGAAGCATTTGATGGTTTGACTACATATTTTGAAATATTATCAATTACGTGATTTCTATTTTTTTTATCACCACAAAGAAGAGTTTCCACCTGATCAATGATCGGTTGTTCACCTAGGTAGTAAATTATCATTTTATTAACATAAGAATAAACTGCCTTATCATCTGCTACTCCAGTTCCTAAAGCATTAATTATTCCAACGTTCCCTTTTCTCCAAGATTTAAAAACACCAGGAACACCTAGTAGTGATCCTTTAAAAAAAACTTTTGGATCCATAAAATTGTCATCAATTCGTCTATATATACAATCTACCTTTAATGGACCTTTGACTGTTTTCATGTAAACGCAATCATTTTCTACAAATAAATCTTTGCCCTCTACCAATGCTATTCCCATTTGTTCTGCTAAGAAAGAATGTTCAAAATATGCAGAATTATAGATACCTGGCGTTAACAAAACCATGTGCGGGTTGTTTGTTTTCTTAGGAATACATTCTGTCATACAATTATATAATTTGTTAGCATATTGATGAACTGAAGAAACTTTATATCTTGTAAATAATTCTGGAAAAATATCTCTCATAACCATCCTGTTTTCTAACATATATGAAACACCAGACGGAACCCTTAAATTATCTTCAAGAACTAAAAAATCTCCATCTATATTTTTAATAAGATCTATGCCAGATATATTTGACCAAGCTTTATGCTTTGGGGAAAAACCCTCACATTCTTTGAGATATAATGGTGAATTAAAAATTAACTCTTTAGGTATTACTTTATCTTTAAATATTTTTTTTGCATTGTATACATCGTCGATAAATAAATTTAGAGCTTTAACTCTTTGCGCAAGTCCTTTTGCAACTTTTAACCATTGACTTTTTGGAATAATTCTTGGAATAATATCTAAAGGCCATTTTTTTTCTTCAGCCCTATTATTTGCTGCATACACTCGAAAATTTATTCCTCTAGCACTAATTGTACTTTGACAATTTTTTTCTATTTCTTGTAATTTTTTTTTTCCATATTTTTCAAGTATACCCGCAATGATCTTAGCATGACTTCTAAGCTTCTTCTCTTTGCTGATATATCCATCAAAAGTTGATTTTGAATCGTAATTTTTCCAGAAATCAGACATATAAAATCAATTTTTTTACATAAGACTTAAATAAGCAAATGATTAAATTAGATATCTGATATGAAATAAATGGGTTTTATTGTAATCACATATAATTTAAACATTTAATTTTATTATGACTTATTGTATTGGCATTAAAACAGAGACAGGTTTAGTTTTCGCTTCTGACTCCAGAACAAATGCTGGATTAGATAATGTAAATATATATTCCAAAATGCTTACCCATGATGTTGGAGATAGAACAATTGTAATTGTTACTTCAGGAAATCTTGGAACTTCTCAAGCAGTCTATAATTCGATTAAAAAAGATTTAAAAAGTGAAACGGGTATTATGAATTTAAACACCTGCAGTGATTTTGAGCAAATCGCCTCCTATATAGGTTCTCTTAATATTGAACATTCATCTCCACAAGGGATTAATACTGACAGTGTATTATTAGGCTCAACATTTATTGTTGGTGGTCAAATAAAAGATCAACCACCAGAATTATATTTAGTTTACCCTCAAGGCAATTATATTCGTCCAGCAGATAGTAAACCATATTTGGTCATAGGAGAAGTTAAATACGGAAAACCTATTTTAGATAGAGTAATTACACCAAAAGTTTCAATTGGAGATGCATCGAGATGTGCACTGATATCAATGGACTCAACATTAAAAAGTGATTTAACAGTTGGTCCACCAATAGACTTTGCAGTGATAAAAAAAGATGAAATCAAAATAGCATCACTTAAATGCTTAAATATGAATGACCCTGAATTTTCTAAAGTTTGTAATCAATGGTCACAAGGTATTTTCAAGATATTTGACTCTTTTCAAAGGTTTGACTGGGAATAAAACTAATATTTGGTGTATTCTTTAATTTCTTTAATTTTAGAACCAGTTTTATTATTTATTTCTAGTTTTAACTTTGCCCGCTCATCATTCAAGAAATGAACATCTCTTGATAATTTAATAAATTTTTCCCCAAAGTCATTATTTTTTTCGCAAAGCCTTTTATCATCTTCTATTACCCAAAGCTTTGAATTAATTTCTTTTAGTGAATTATATAAACTTTTAATTTCACTATAATTTTTAATATTTGTATTTAATTGATCTTTTAAAATTTTATATTCATCATTTATAAAGTTTAGTTTCTCAGGATCTTTAATTTTTTCAGATTTAATTTCTAAAATTGAAATTTTATCCAGCAATTCTCCAACTGATACTTCTACTAAAATTTTATTCATATAAATTGATATTATGTTAAGTTGTTAAAAATATGTCTAATATACTTATTATAAAACATGGATCTTTAGGTGATATAGCCCAAGCAAGTGGCGCAATTCAAGATATATCTGATAATCATCTAAATGATGATCTTTATGTACTATCCACCAAACCTTATTTTGATTTATTGAAAAAAAACCCAAATGTAACAGATGTCATTTTAGATAAACGCCTTTCTAGATTTAACTTAATTTATTTATATTTATTAATGAGAAAAATAAAAAAATATAAATTTGTTAAAGTTTATGACCTTCAGAATTCTAAAAGAACCAGTTTTTATAAAAAAATTCTTTTTCCAAAAGCTTCATCAGATATTTGGTCGTCAACAGAAACAACACTTCCAGAAGGAACTGATAAATTTGATTTTGATAAAGACACTGTACTAAATCGCTTTGAACATCAATTAAATGTTTCTGGAATTAAAACTAATAAAGTAACTAAACCAGACTTTTCTTGGAGCTGTGAGGATATTTCAGAAATCAAAAAAAAATATAATTTAAACAAATATTTAATTTTATTTCCTTTTTCATCATCTCATTTAACTATAAAAAGATGGCCTTATTACAATGAATTGATAAAAAAAATTAAATCTTTTTTTAGAGATGAAATCCAAATATTAATTGCTCCAGGTCCAAATGAAATCAAATTAGCTAATGATATTGATGCTAATATTATTTTAGATAATGATAAACCTCTCAATATTTCACAACTTTCATCATTAATTAAAGATAGTTATTTTGTTATATCTAATGATACAGGCCCGGCACATATGGCGGCACATTTAAATGTAAAAGGATTGGTTTTATTTGGATCGCATACTACAGCTAAAAAAGTTAGTATAGAGCGAGAACATTTTAAAGCAATTCAAGTTTCAGATTTAACAAAACTTTCAGCAGATAAAGTATTTCAAAGAATGCAAGAAGCAATTAATTAGTTTTTCTAAATTTTGACAATAAAAAAGGCAAAAATAATACTATTATGAAAATTCTTAAAAAATGATGGTAACTCACAAATATTGGATCAATGTTATAAGCAACACTAATAACAACCATTTCATGAATTCCTCCAGGTGCAAAACTTAAAAAAGTTGGGATAAATTCAAACCCTATATAAGTAAGCAAATAAGCAGTTATCATTGCAACAATTACCAAAATTGAACTAACTATTATTCCATGAAATATAAAAAATAATAATTCTTTAATTTTTAGTCCGTTTAATCTGGTTCCTAAAGCTGTGCCTAGAAATATAAATGCAATATTTATAAATGCATCTGGAAATCTGGCATTAATAATTTCAAAAGTATAAAAAGCACCAGATAAAGCCATTGCACCAACTAAAGTAGGCGATGGAATTTTATAATTTTTTAAGATGTTTGCAAAAATGAAACAAATTATTAACAGAAATAATATTTCTAAAAAATATCTTTCGTTATAGATATTTTCATAGTTATAACCTGTCATTTCCGAGAAGCCTAAATTATTAATAAAAAAAATAGGCACAAAACTTACAATAAATATTACTCTTGTAGCCTGAGGGATCAAAACACCCTTATCGTTTTTTGATTTACCAAATTCTAATAATGCTGCAGATATTGGAACAAATGCGCCCGGAAGAGCTGCTAAAACTGAAATAAATTTACTAAATTTACAAACTTTAAAAAAATAATAACCAGCAAGAATAGTACTGACTATTGTGCAGATTAACATCGCTAATGAGGAAAAAATCCATAGATGAATTTTATACAATAATGTTACATTTAAAGTTCCACCAAGAATTATACCAACAATTAAAAATATGGGATTTAATAATTTAGTTGGAAAAACTATTTTAAAATTTGTAAATGCGAAACATAAATTTAAACCTAGAGATCCTAATAACCAGGGCAAAGGCAGATTAATTAAAGTACCTAAGTATCCACCAACAAGTCCTATAAATAGAGCTTTATAACTACCTACTAAAGCTAAAATATATTCCTTTATGTTTTTGGAAAAATTATATTTGAGCATTGACTAAAATTTATAACTTATGTTTAATGATGGTTTCATAAATATAATAAGAGAGGAAATAATGAAACTAATTAAAACTTTTATTTCAGTTTTATTCTCTGCTTTCCTTCTATTTTCATCAACAAGTTCATTTGCAGTTGAAAAATTACATTTTTTAATTGGCGGTGGTGCTGGTGGTGGTTGGGATGGAACTGCTAGAGGTACTGGAGAAGCATTAACAAAAGCTGGTTTTTTGAAAAGTGCATCATTTGAAAATATGTCAGGTGGTGGAGGTGGTAAGGCTTTGGCTTACCTAATCAATAACGCTCCGAAAGATACAGTTTTAGTTCAGTCAACACCATTGGTGTTAAGATCTATTACAAGACACAAAGGTTATGTAAAAGGTACTGGCACTTTATCTTATAAAGATGTTAAACCAATTGCAGGTGTAATTGGAGATTATGGTGCAATAGTTGTTGCAAAAAATTCACCTATCAAAAATTTCAAAGATGCAGTTGATCAATATCAAAAAGATCCAAAGTCAATTAAAATGGCTGGAGGATCTGTAAGAGGAAGCATGGACCATTTAATTGGTGCGTTAGCTTTCCAAGCAGCTGGAGCAAATCCAAACGATGTGATCTATGTTCCATATGATGCTGGTGGAAAAGCACTTGCTGGACTTTTATCTGGAGAAACTCAAATACTTTCAACAGGCTTAGGTGAAGTAATGGGTGCTAGAGATCAAGTAAGAATAATTGGTATCACAGCTCCTGAAAGAGTAGGTGATGCACCAGAAGCTCCAACATTAAAAGAGCAAGGATATGATGTTCAGTTTGTTAACTGGAGAGGTTTCTTCGCACCAAAAAGCATGAGTATGAGTGACTATAACAAAATCTCTAAAATGCTTGGTGATGTTCAAAAGACACCAGAGTGGGAAGCTGTTAGAAAAAGAAATGCATGGGTAAATATTTATAACCCAGGTTCTAAATTTGATGCGTTCTTAGAAAAACAAACAGTTGAAATGACAGCTCTGATGAAAAAACTTGGAGTAATATAATCTTTATAGATTATTAAAGAATGTAAAGCAGTGAGAATAAGTCCTACAAAATTTATCTCACTGCTTTTTTTAGTTTTATCAGTATTTTATCTATACACTGCTTACAACATTCAAGTATTTGCATTTGATGAGAACGCACCATTCAATGCTAGGACTTTCCCAATATATTTAGGTTGGGCAGGAATAATTTTATCGAGTTTAAAAATAATTTTACCTGAAAAAGTTACTACAGAGGTAAATCATAAACACTTAGATTACAAAAGTATAATTTATCTTATAATTATCTCACTAATATATGCTGCTGTAATTTTAAAAATTGGATACTTTATATCAACTTCTTTATTTCTTTTTGCATCTTACTATTTCTTAGGTGAAAGAAGATGGGGACTGATGTTTATTTTATCTTTCCCATTTGTTGCTGCATTTATGTATTTGTTACACGGATTATTAAATATTTATCTTCGTGATCCGTTTTTAAAATACATTGGAGTTATGGGATGATCGAAGGAATACTTATCGGATTATCAACTGCTTTATCTCTAACAAATATTTTAATGGTGATGGTTGGATGTTTTGCAGGAACAATAATTGGAATGTTGCCTGGACTTGGACCAATGACTGCAATTGCATTAATGATACCAATTACTTACGGCTTTGATCCATCAACTGGTTTAATTTTAATGGCAGGAGTTTACTATGGTGCAGTATTTGGAGGATCTACATCTTCAATTTTGTTAAATGCTCCTGGAATACCAGGAACTGTTGCTACTGCTTTTGATGGTTATCCAATGGCACAACAAGGTAAAGCTGGTAAAGCTTTAGCGATAGCAGCCTATAGTTCATTTGCAGGTGGAACAATTTCTGCAATATTTTTATTAGTTGCAGCCCCTAGTTTGTCAAAAGTAAGTTTAGCTTTTAGATCACCTGATTATTTTGCACTAATGATTTTAGGTTTAACCGCCATTTCTGCATTTTCGTCAAAAGGACAGTTTTTAAAGGCAATGATGATGGTTGTTTTAGGATTAATGCTAGCAACAGTTGGTCAAGACTCATTGTCAGATATCACAAGGTTCACATTTAACAATATGAACTTAACTGATGGAATAAGCTTTGTGTTAATTGTAATGGCAACATTTGCAATGAGCGAAGCTTTAACGATTATTTTTAGAGGAAAAGATCCAAACAGAGCTGCAAAACAAATTTCATTAACAGAATTAGGCTCAATTAAAGTAAATAAAGAGGAAACAATTAAAATGGCTAAGACAATACCTAGGTCATCTATACTTGGTTTCTTAATTGGTGTTTTACCTGGCGCAGGAGCAACAATTGCATCTTTCTTAGCATATGGAATGGAGAGAAATTATGTAAACGAAGAAGAAAAACAAAAATTTGGAAAAGGTAGCGTTCATGGTTTGTCAGCTCCAGAAACTGCAAATAATGCTGCTTGCTCGGGTTCATTTGTTCCATTACTAACATTAGGAATTCCTGGAAGCGGTACAACTGCTGTAATGCTTGGAGCTCTTTTAGGTTTTGGTATTCAGCCAGGACCAAGACTTTATCAAACTAACCCTGAAATTTTTTGGTCAGTTATAATGTCAATGTATATTGGTATGGTAGTGCTTTTGATTCTAAATTTACCTTTAATACCTTATATCGCTAGAATTTTAGCAGTACCTAGAAATTATTTAATTCCTTTAATTTTATTTTTTTCAGTAACAGGAATATATTTAATGTCATTTAATAATTTCGATATTTTTTTAATGATAGGTATTGCAGTGGTTGCAACTTTTTTAAGGCTCTATGATTTTCCCATGCCACCTTTAATATTAGCTTTTGTACTCGGGGGATTAATGGAGGAAACATTGAGAAGATCACTTTTAATAAGTGATGGTTCACCTAATTTTTTATGGGATAGACCGATAACTCTAATAATACTATTAATCACAGTAACAATTGTTGGATGGCAAATTTTTTCAACTTTTAGAAAAAAAAATTAAATGTAAATTTTATCAGCTAGACCGTAGCAAAGAATTCCACTTAGCACTGTTAAAATACCCGATGCAATGACACCTTCACTATTTGTTTTTTCGTTATGTCCAAGCTTATTGATATATATTGTATAAATTCCAATTAAAAAATATAAAACGTTTTGTGCAAAGATTAGTGTGAAGAAACCCCAAGTTCCAGCTAAACCATCCGCTTTGATTAACATTATGTATAGGGCTACTAAAAGTGATGCAATAAATGGAGCTCCAAAAAATCTAACCATCACAGCTGCAGAGTGATCAATATTATATTGATCTAAAAAAGACTTTGTTGCAACCACTGTTCTGAAAGCATAAACGGCGTAAACGATAAAATGAACAATGAAAATACTTAAATAAATTATTCCATTAAATTTATCTAACATATTTGAATTTTATAAGATTCTTATGTAGTTTTCAATTATCTTGTCCCAAAGAAAATTTTCGGCGTGTATTTTGCATTCTTTTCCAAATTCAACATACTTATTACCTACAAATAAATTATCTATGCTTGAATAAATTTCATCTAAACTATTACCATCACAAATTAGTCCCGTTTTATTATGAACAATTGCATCAGAAGCACCACCATCTTTACCACCTATAGATGGAATCCCATATTGTGCAGCCTCAATAAAAGAAATTCCAAAGCCCTCAACTGAGGTTTTGTGAATTATTGATGGCATTATAAAAATATTTGATTTTGCAATTAATGCATTTTTCAATTCATTAGATATATCGCTTAAAAAATTTACATATTTATCAAGTTTTAATTCTATCACTAATTTTTTTAAATTTTCTTCTTCATCTCCGTATCCTATACATGTGTAAGTAATATCGGGATATTTCTCTTTTAAATTCCTAATAGCCATAATAACTTTTTCATGATTTTTTCTTTTGTCAAATCTTGATACAGTAATTAGTCTTTGTTTTTTCCCTTTTAGCATTTCTTCTGCTTGTTTAAGGTCATCTTTTGGAATTTCTTCAACTGGATCTACACCTGGATTTATAACTATTAATCTTTTTTCTTCAACTCCGAGACTAACTGCTAAGTTTTTTGTGAAATTTGAGTTTGCCACGACATGATCAACATGATTTAAAACCTCCAGAACTTTTTTGTTCATTCTAGATCCTTTGGGATGATTAATTTCTTTAGAATGAATTAAACATATTTTCTTTTTTGAAGATTTTATAAGTTCTAAACTTTTCCAATGATCTGCAATGATACAATTTACATTTTTATTTTCATTTAAATATTCATTTATCAGTATAGATTTTCTATATTTTCTCAATAATTTAACTCCACTAACTCTTTCAATTGTAAATGAAACTTTATCATCAAATTTTTTATGATCTTCGTGATAATCGGCAAAAACTTTAACCATATCAATTTTTGATAAAGATCTAGCTAATCCCCACATTAGATTTTGCATACCACCAACTTCAGGAGGGAAAGTTCTAGTTATTATTAAATACATTAATTAGATGACCACTTAATACCGCAACCCATACTTGGGAATTGTTCTTCAGGACCTTTGCCTGTTTCTGAAACTTGTTTCATAGCAATAAATAAATCACTATCTCCAGATCTCACAGGCTTTAGTTCTCTTAATTCTCTAATTCTTCCTCTATATTGAAGACCAAAATCTTTATAATAACCAAAAAAATCTGGAGTACACACAGCATCATATTTTCTTGCAATATCTTGTGTTTCATCAATTAGGTAAGGAAAATTAAATTTATGTTTAATTGCAAACTCTATCATTTTTTCAAAAGAGTCTTCTGGATAATTAATTGGATCATTAGAGCATATTGCAACTGAATTTATTCCTAAATCACTAAGCTTAGTACAGTCCTCCACCACATCTCTAATAATTGCTTTTACATATGGACAATGATTACAAATAAACATTACCAAAGTTCCATTTTCACCTTTGATATCATTTAAAGATATTAATTTGTTCTCTGTAGATTTTAATTCAAAGTTTTCTGCTTTTTTTCCAAAATCACATACTGGTGTTTTAATAGGCATAATGTAATAATATATAAATTATGTTTTACGATTTGGAAGATAAAAAACCAAAAAACTCTGGCGAAAATTGGGTAGCGCCAAATGCAACTATTATTGGAGATGTCACATTAGAAAAAAACTCCAGTGTTTGGTTTAATGCTGTAATTAGAGGGGATAATGAAAACATTCATGTTGGAGAAGGTTCAAATGTTCAAGATGGAAGTGTTTTACATACTGACCCAGGCTGCCCTTTAAGAATTGGTAAAGACGTAACTATCGGTCATATCGTTATGCTTCATGGATGTACAATTGGAGACAATAGTTTAATAGGTATTGGAGCTGTCATTTTAAATAATGCAAAAATAGGTAAAAACTGCATCATTGGTGCAAAAGCATTAATAACTGAAAACAAAGAAATTCCAGACAACTCATTAGTAGTTGGAGCTCCAGGAAGAGTAGTTAGAAAACTTTCTGATGAAGAGATAGGTAAAATTACAGAGAACGCAAAACATTACCAAGATAATTGGAAAAGATACGTAAAAACAGTTTTTTAATATGCCAGCTGGGTATGTAATTGCACAATTAAGAGTAACTAATCCAGAAAATTACAAAGAGTATATTGAAAAAGTTAATCCAATTGTAAAAAAATTTGATGGAGAGTTCTTAGTTAGAAATGGTGAATATCAAATATTTGATGGAGAAACTAATTTTCCAAGAATAATAGTTCTAAAATTTCCAAGTTATGAAAGGGCGCTAGAGTGGTATAATTCAGAGGAATATAAACCAATAAAACAAATAAGATTGGATAATGCTGAGGGGACAAACATAATAATTAAAGGACTTTAAAAAATTAATCTTTTAGTGACAAGATTTTAAAATTTATTTTCAACTCTGGGAATTTTCTATCTATAATTAATTTAATTTTTTTAAAAGAATCCTTGTGAATTTTCTTTTCAACAGTTGAATTAAATTCTTTCTTTCCATTCACTATTTTAGCTGCACCACAATCTTCGTGATTAATTACTATTAATTTATTAATATTATGCAACTTTATCGAAGTTGATAAATTATCCAAAAAAGTTGATTGCCATTTTTTAAATTTTTTAGAGGTTACACCAATAGCTGCTCCAGCAATAGTAAATGAGCTATATTTTCCAGTTAATTTCTTTTTTTTCAAATAATTAAAAACTTTTGGTTGAAACCTTGGATCCATACATGACAAAACCATAGCTTCATATTTTTTCATTATGGTACCAACCAAGTATCTTTACTATTATCAATGTCAAATCTAGCTCTTCGATGACCTTTTGCGGCTAAATACAACCATTCTATAGATTTAATTTTACACTGTATAACAGTAAAATTTTTATATCCTTCTTCGCTTTGTTCTTTTGTGTAATCAAAATTATCTAATTCAGGTTTTAAACCAGATGTTGGAATATCAGACTCTGTACCTGGTCCATTATCTACTAAGTAACATTTACGACTTATATGTTGAGTTTTTTCCCAGGATTGTTTTGTTATATCATTATTGTGATTGATAATTGCTTCAACTTTTAATCTAACCTGAATTTTTTCATCTTTATCATAAAATAACATCGATGAATTTGGGTTTTTTTCTAAGATTTTAATTTTATCAGATCTAATATCACTGTGGAATTGCACTAAATTATTTTGTTCATCCGATTTTCTGAGAACAACAATTCTACTTTCTATATCGTTCTCGCTTCCACATGAAAATACAGGTATTCTAAAAGGAGATGATCTATTAGTAACCGCATCAGTTAGCATTAACCAAATTTTCTTTTTTATTTCGGAAAAATCCTCGTAGTAGGGAACAGTGGTAGACACAATTATTTTTTCTTTTTTAATCTAGCAATCAAGCTAGAGCTATCCCAACGATTTCCACCCATTTTTTGAACTTCTGCATAATAACCATCAACAATTTCAGTTACTGGTACAGGTGAACCATTTCTTTTTGCTTCTTCGATACAAATTTTTAAATCTTTTCTCATCCAATCTACAGCAAATCCATAATCAAATTTATCAGCAACCATAGTTTTATATCTATTTTCCATTTGCCATGACTGAGCTGCACCTTTAGAGATAGTTTCCATAACTTTATCCATATCTAGACCTGCATTAATTCCAAAATTTACTGCTTCAGATAAACCTTGAACTAAACCACCAATACACATTTGATTAACCATCTTAGTTAATTGTCCACTGCCTGATGGTCCGATTAAAGTTACTTTTTTACTATAACAATCAATTATTGGCTCTGCCTTTTTAAAATCATTTTCATCTCCACCAACCATGACAGTTAATATCCCACCTTCAGCACCTGATTGTCCTCCAGATATAGGAGCATCTAAAAAACCAAATCCTTTATCTTTTGCGGCTTTATAAAGTTCTCTAGAAATTTCAGCAGACACTGTTGAATTATCTATATATACACATCCTTCTTTAGCATTATGAAATAACCCATTATCACCTAAAGAGACTTGTCTTAAGTCATCATCATTTCCAACACACGTAAAAATAAAATCAGCATCTTTAGCAGCTGCAGATGGTGTATCAGCCATATTACCTTTGTATTCACCAATCCATTTTTCTGCTTTTGATTTTGTTCTGTTAAAAACAGTTACATTATGTCCTGCTTTTGATATATATCCTGCCATTGGATAACCCATTACACCAAGACCTATGAAAGCAACTTTAGAAGTCATATTTTTTTATGTTTAAAAATTTAAGTTTAAAAGTAATTGTATTTGGATTTATATTTACATTTTTTTCAAGCTTTGGACAGAGTTTTTTTCTTGGAATATTCAATACAAGTATAAGAGAGACACTATCGATAACTCATGGACAATTTGGCTCAATATATGCATCTGCAACATTGTGTAGTAGTTTATTGCTTATTTGGGTTGGAAAGAAAATTGATGATATAAATATTTTTCGATTTGCAATCTATGTAACACTACTTTTATCTCTTTCTTGTTTTTTCTTTTCAAAAATTTCATCAATAGTTTTTTTATTCATTGCAATTTTTTTAATGAGATTTTCAGGTCAAGGAATGATGTCTCATACTGCAACAACAACAGTTTCAAGATATTTCACAAAATCAAGGGGTAGGGCGTTAAGTATTTGCTGGTTTGGTTTATCTAGTGCTGAATTTATTTTACCTGTTTTAATGGTATTCTTGTTGTCATTAACCACTTGGCAAAATATTTGGACTGTAATTGCAATATTAATTTTAATATTTTTACCGATAGCATCGTTCTTTTTAGTTCGAACTGTTAAACTTGATACAAGAGAAAGTACTGGAGGTGAGGAATTTAAAGAGGAAAATATTAAGCAATGGAAAAGAATTGAAGTAATAAAAGACTATAAATTTTATATTGTAAGTATGAATATGCTGGCCATGCCCTGGATTGCAACTGGTGTATTTGTTTACCAATCATTTATCACCGAGTCAAAAAACTGGGGACCATTTGTAATTGCTCAGTCTTTTATGTCATATTCAATATTTTCAGTAATTACACTTTTAATATCTGGTTTCTTAATTGATAAATTTACAAGTCGAAAACTTTTAATTTTTATGAATATTCCTTTATTTATATCGACTTTTGTAATTATTTATTTTGATGCACAATTTACTGCATTTATATTTTTAGGTTTAATTGGAATATCAAATGGTTTGGCAAACGTTTTGGGATCTTCCACTTGGGCTGAGGTTTATGGTGTAAAGCATATTGGATCTATTAAAGCTTTGACCACTGCTCTTATGGTTTTTTCAACAGCTTTTGGAACAGCTCTTTTTGGTATTTTAATTGATATCGGATTTTCAATTGAGAAAATTGCTATAATATCTGCACTTTATATACTTATTTCTTTTATTCTTCTTTTTTTAGTTAGAAAAAAATTAAATCCAATTTTAGTATAAAACACTTGATTTTGTTGATCTTGGAGTATATTTAATCGCCCATGGCAAGAGTTACCGTTGAAGACTGTATAGACAAAGTAGATAGCCCTTATGAATTAGTTTTGGTTGCGAAAGAAAGAGCTACTCAACTGAATTCAGGAATTGAACCTACATTAGATAGAGATAACGATAAGCACACAGTTATTGCATTAAGAGAAATAGCTGAAGAAACAATTAAAGTTCAAGATTTAACTGAAGCTGCAGTTTACAAACTAAGAAAACATGTAGAACAAATTGATGATACTGCTGAAGAAGATGAAGATATTGGTGATGATTTCGAGAATTTATACAAAGGTGAAATCTCAAAAAGTGGTGTACCAATTCTTCCTTCTAAAAGAGCTAGAAAAATTCCTGAAAAAATTCAGGTTTCAAAAGAAGATCTTGCTGAATTATCACCATCAGCTCAACCTGATGTTAATGTAGAAGCTCCAAGTGAGGCTGAAGAAAATGATGACGTTTCACTAGATCAAGTTTCAGAAGCAGAAGAACAAATTTCAGATAACGTAAGCGACGAAGAAAATAATTCTTAATTAAGAAAACTCTTTTAATATTTGTTCCCTGTGTTCATCAAGATCAGGAATGTCCCCTCTAGTACTTTTATCTTCGTATGAAGACATTTTTATGGGATTGCCTGCTAATCTAAAATCACCAACTACTTTATGATAGGCTTTAACAATCATGTTTCTTGCTTCGACTTGAGGATTTTCTACCGCTTCTTTAATATTAAATATCGGTCCACAAGGTATCTTTAATTTTTCCATTTCACTTACCCATTCAGAAGTATTTTTTGAAGAAAGTTTATCTTCAAAAATTGATTTAAGTTCATTCATATTTTCACATCTGAGTGAATTTGTATTAAATCTTTTATCACTGACCATTTCAGGTATTTCTAATACTTCACAAAGTTTTTCATATAATTTATCGTTACCTGCAGCAATGATTATATAACTATCTTTTGTTTTAAATGCCTCAAACGGAGCGATTGAAGGATGTCTAGATCCCATCGGTTTAGGAATTTCATTTTTAGATAAATATCTTGCAATTGCATTTTCTAAAATCGCAATTTGGCAGTCTAACATTGAAACATCTATAAACATTCCCTTGCCTGTTTTTTGTCTATCATACAAAGCTGCATTAATTCCGATTGCAGTAAAAAGGCCTGCTGTAATATCACCAATTGATGTTCCAACTCTTGTTGGTTCACTATTTGGATGACCTGTAACGCTCATCAGTCCACCCATTCCTTGAACGACCATATCATAAGCTGGTAATTCTTTTAAAGGTCCGGTTTGACCAAAACCAGATGCAGATGCATAAATTAATTTTGGATATTTTTTGTGTACATCTTTCCAACCATATCCCCATTTTTCTAAAGTACCTGGTTTAAAATTTTCTACTAAAATATCTGCCTTTGCTAAAATTTTATCAAAGATTTTTTTATCATCTTCATTTTTTAGATTAAGAGCAATACTTTCTTTTCCTCTATTCAGTGACATAAAATATGCAGAATAGTCTTTTACAAAAGGCCCAAACTTTCTTGAATCGTCACCAATTTCTGGTGCTTCTACTTTAATTACACGTGCACCGAGATCAGATAAAATCATTGTACAATATGGACCTACTAAAACCCTAGTAAGATCAACAACTAATAAATTTTTTAAAGGACCATCCATAATAAGTATGTCATTTCCTTATATTGACTCTTACTCTCAAGTTCAATTTAATATCTACATTATAAATAAAAAGGGGAAAACTATGTTAAGAAAAATAACATTATATTTGTCTTCAATAATTATAGCTTTTTCAATAGTAGGATCTGCATACGCAGTTACATTAAAAGCAAGTCACCAATGGCCAGGAACACCAAGAGCTGATGGCTCTTTTGACCCACGTCATGAAATGGTACAAATTATTGCTGATGAAGTAAAAAAAGCAAACGTTGATTTAGAAATTAGAATTTATCCAGCTAAGTCACTTTATAAGCCAAAAGAACAGTGGAAACCTATGACTACAGGTCAATTAGATATTTCTGCTTTCCCATTAGCTTATGCATCAAAATTCCATCCAGAGTTTGATGCTACGTTAATGCCAGGAACTGTAAAAAATCATGAGCATGCATTGAGATTTAATAAAGGTCCAATGATGACTGAGATTAAAAAAATAATCAGTGATGCTGGTGTTGTAGTACTATCTGATGCATGGTTAGGTGGTGGTTTTGCATCTAAAACTAAATGTATCAAAAATCCAAGTGATGCTAAAGGACAAGTGATGAGAGCTGCAGGAAAAGCTTTCAACCAAATGTTAGAAGCTGCTGGTGCAGGTATTCAATCTATGCCATCATCTGAAATTTATACTGGATTACAAACTGGTGTATTAACAGGTGCAAATACTAGTTCAGGAAGTTTTGTAAGTTACAAAATTTATGAACAAGTAAAATGCGCAACTCCTCCAGGAAAATTTGGTTTATGGTTTATGTATGAGCCAATTTTAATGTCTAAGAAAAGCTACAATGCATTAAATTCAAGCCAGCAAGTGGCTTTAATGAAAGCAGGAAAAGTTGCTGAGAAATATATGACAGCTCAAGTAGAAAACTTAGATAAAAAGTTTGAGGAAGCATACAAAGCTGCAGGTGTTAAATTAGTGTATATGGATGCTGATGATCATGCTGCATGGGTTGATATTGCAATAAAATCATCCCACAAAGCTTTTGCTGAAAAAGTTCCAGGTGGCGATAAGCTAATGGAAATGGCTTTAGCAGTTAAATAAAATAATATATAAAGAACCCCTATTTATTCTCTATAAGTAGGGGTTTTTTTATGAAAGAAAAATACTTAAAATTCTGTGATTACGTTGCAAGAGCTTGTGGAGCTTTTGCAGTTCTAGCTTTACTGTTATCAATTCTTGTAATTGTAGAATTAGTTTTTGAAAGATACTTTTTTCAAAGAGCAATAACATGGCAAACAGAATTAGTTACAATGCTTCTAGTTGCTTCAACATTTATAGGTAGTGCTTATGTTTTAAGCGAGAAAGCTCATGTGAGTATGGAGTGGATCTATGATTTCTTATCAAAAAAAAATATTTTAAGACTTAAAATTTTTACCTCATTAGTCAGTTTATTATTCTTCTTAATTTTATTCTATTTTGGTTTTTTAATGGTTGAGGAAGCGTTTACTAAAAATTACTCAACAGGAACAGTTTGGGATCCTCCATTGTGGGTACCATATTCGTCAATGATGATAGGTGCTGCATTAATGATTTTACAATATATAGCAGAAATTATTAAGCTTACAGACGAAAAGGATACTAACTAATGGATCCATTAATAATTGCAATAATCGTTGCTGTTTTTACTTTGATAGTTTTATTTTCGGGAATACCAATTGCATTTGGTTTAAGCTTTGTATCAATAGCTCTTTTAGTTGCTTTCGAAGGTTTCCAAATGTTAGATGTTTTTGCTGAAACTTTCTATGCAGGATTAAATTCGTTTGTCCTGCTTTCAATACCAATGTTTATTTTAATGGGAATGGCAGTAGCTAATTCTCCTGCAGGAAAAGATTTATATACTGGATTAGATAGATGGCTATGGAGGGTACCTGGAGGTTTGGTTATTTCTAATATAGGAGCTTGTTCAATCTTTGCTGCACTAAGTGGGTCAAGTCCTGCAACTTGTGCTGCAATTGGCACTATGGGAATTCCTGAAATGAGAAAACGAGGATACTCAGATCAAATTGCAACAGGTACTATAGCAGCAGGAGGGACATTAGGAGTTTTAATACCTCCAAGTATTGTTTTAATTGTTTATGGAATTGCAACTGGAACATCTATTGGAAGATTATTTTTAAGCGGATTGATACCTGGATTTATGCTTGCAGGTATGTTCGCTATCTGGGCACTGATACACAGTTACTTTATTGATAAAGACTCCGCTAAAGCTCTAAAGAATAGAACTCCACCAACCTTTAAAGAAAAAATTGAAGTTTTACCAAGGATACTTCCTTTTCTAGCAATCATTGCTGGTGTCTTATATGTTTTATATGGTGGTGTTGCTACTCCATCAGAAGCTTCAGGGGTTGGAGCTTTTTTAGTTTTTGTTTTGATTGCTGTTGTTTACAAAATTTACCAACCAAAAAAAATATGGAATATTGTTAAAGTTTCAATGAAAGAAAGTGTGATGATAATGTTTATCATCGCAGCTTCTTATCTTTTTGCATTTACATTATCACAACTTTACGTAACTCAATCCTTAGCTCAAAGTATGGTAGAGATGAGCTCTAATAAATGGGTAGTATTTATTTTAATAAATATATTTTTGTTGATTGCAGGTTTCTTTTTACCTCCAGTTGCCGTAATTGTTATGACCTCAGCAATATTATTGCCAGTTATAACTCAACTGGGATTCGATCCGTACTGGTTTGCAATTGTATTTACAATTAATATGGAAATTGGTCTTATCACTCCACCCGTTGGATTAAACCTTTATATAATCAAAGGGATAACACCTGATGTTAGTTTGTCAGAAATTTTAAAGGGATCTATACCATTTATGATAATTATGGCTCTAGCTATACTTATTTTGTGTATTTTTCCTGAGATTGTCACTTGGTTACCTGACAAAATAATGGGTAAAAGTTTAGGTTTTTAATATATAAAAAACACCATGTTAAATATAAAAAGAATATTCGAGACGATTGCTGATGCTGGTCAAAAAATTTTAGAGAAAAAATCATTAAAAAAATTCTCTAAAAAAAGAGATTTAATTGAGCTATGTGATGATCTGTTATCATCTAAAGGTGCAGCATTTGGCATTACATTAGCGAGGGATATTCTTTTTAGATATCATAACTTATCTCATGAAGATAAATTAAAATTCTTACTTCAAGTAAATGAAAAATATAAACCTGATACAGTAAATATTGACAATGCTATTAAAGATTATACAGAAAATAAAAATAGTAGATCAATTTTAAATTTATCAAGAATTACATCAGGAATTAGAAAAGAATTGTTTATAAGATTAAACATGGCTCCTAATGGAACGGCTGAGATTGTTTCTTTAAGAGAAGATCTACAAATGTTTTTATTAAAAAATCCTGAATTAAAAGAATTAGATTATGATTTAATTGATATTTTTAAAAATTGGTTCAATCCTGGATTTTTAAAATTAAGAAAAATAACCTGGGACACAAAAGCTGCAATATTAGAAAAATTATTAAAATATGAAAAAGTTCATTCAATGAAAGATATGAATGAATTGAAAATTAGATTAGGAGAAAACAGAAGATTTTTTGCTTATTTTCATCCAGCATTACAAGATGAGCCAATAATTTTTGTTGAGATTGCACTAACGAAAGGTTTAGCAAAATCTATTCAAGAATTGACAAGACCTAATGATGGAAAAAAAGAAGATTATGATACAGCAACTTTTTATTCAATTAGTAACTGTCAAGAAGGATTATCAAGAGTTACGCTTGGTAACTTCTTAATCAAGAGGGTGGTATACGAATTACAAGAAGAGTTACCTGATGTAAAAAATTTTGGCACTTTATCACCGATGCAAGGTTTTGCTGATTGGGTTAAATCATCGGAAAATGAGAAAATAAGTGAAATAGTTCAAAAAGATAATTTTGTTAAAGTTGAGTTTTTAAAATCACTAGATATTAAAATTGGAGATAGAAAATTTATTGATAATAAAGATTTACTTACAAAACTTGCTTTAAATTACTTGGCTGTACAAAAAAATGATCTAGGTTTTCCCATCAATGATGTTTGTAGGTTTCACTTAAAAAATGGAGCTGAAATTGATGATATCGTGATTAATGCCAATGTTTCTGATGTTGGTTTTAAAAGATCATTTGGAATAATGGTTAATTATAAATATGAACTTGGAAAAATTGAGCAAAATCATCAAGAGTATGTAAACGAAAAAAAAATTAATATATCAAGCAAACTTAAAAAATATGTCTAGATTAAATAGAACTGTTTCTGTTGCTCCTATGATGGACTGCACAGACAAACATGAAAGATTTTTCTTAAGACTAATTAGTAAAAGTGTTCTTCTCTATACTGAAATGATTGTATCAGAAGCTATTGATCGAGGAGATAAAAAGAAACTATTAGAATTTGATATGAGGGAAAAACCTGTTGCCCTGCAACTTGGAGGTTCCTCTCCAAAATTGTTAGGAAATGCAGCATATTTAGGTGAAGAATTTGGTTATGATGAAATAAATTTAAATTTAGGTTGTCCAAGTAAAAAAGTTCAGAAAAATAGATTTGGGGCTTGTTTAATTCAAGAACCTAATCTTGTTGCTGATTGTCTAAGTGAAATGATTTCAAAAACATCTCTTCCTGTAACAGTTAAAACTAGAATTGGATATGACAATGTTGATCAATACGAAAATTTATATAATTTTGTGAATATTTTAAAAGAAACAGGTGTTAAAACTTTTATAATCCATGCCAGAAAAGCAATGTTGGGAAAATTTACACCTAAACAAAATTTAAATATTCCTCCTTTGAAATATGAATACGTAAATAGATTAAAAAAAGATTTTCAAGATTTAGAAATAATAATTAATGGAGGCATAACGTCTACTGATCAAATCAAAGAACATTTAGATAATGTTGATGGTGTTATGATTGGAAGGTCAATTTATCATTCCCCTTACATGTTAGCAGATATTGAGAACCAAATTTTTAATAATAGTGAAGTTTTGACAAGACAAGAAGTTGTTGAAAAACTAATTGAGTATGTAAAAGAAGAAATTAAAAAGGGTACAAGATTAAATCAAATCATGAGACATACTCTTGGTTTATTTCATGGACAAACAGGTTCTAGTTTTTGGAAAAGATATTTAAGTGAAAATATGTGTGTAAGAGATGCCGATGTTAAGAAAATTGATCACATAATGGATAAAGTAAAATTTAATCCACAAAGTATATCGGCAGGTCAAATTGAATAATACTCTTTTAGAGATTAATAATATTTATTTTATTTTTTTAATGATGGCAGCTGCTGTTCCGGTTGGTTTTTTTGCAGGTTTTTTTGGTATTGGTGGAGGATTAATTTCAGTTCCATTTTTATTTTTTGTGTTTGAAGCATTTAACGTGGATAAAGATTATTTAATGCATTTATCTGTAGGCACAGCTTTCTCAATAACAATTTTAACTGCTACAGCTTCAGTGCTAACTCATAGAAAATATAATGCTGTTGATTTTAATATTATTAAAAATTATGGAACATTTGTAATAATTGGAGTTTTCTCTGGAACATTGATGGCAGCATTGATGAATACTAAAACATTGTTATTCTTTTTTTCAGCTGTTGTTTATTTTTTTGGAGCTTACTTGTTGTTACAAAGTGAAAAGAAAAAAAAAATTAAGAAAAAATTTAATATTTTCCCAAGAATAATATTTGGATTTTTGTCAGGATTAATATCTGCTCCTATGGGCATAACTGGAGCTATGATGAATGTTCCTATACTAAGATACTTTGGTTATCCTATTAACTTAGCAATAGGAAGCTCTGCAGCCATTGGATTTATAATAGCTTTATTTGGATCAATTGGCTTTTTTACATCTGGTTTGATGTTAAAAGCTGATATCCCACTTAGTATTGGATTTATTAATATACCTGCATTTATAATTTTTGTTCCAATAACCACATTCATGGCAAGGATCGGAGCAAAAACAGTTCAAGATCTAGATAGAGTTAAAACACAGAGACTATTTGGTGTTTTTTTATATGTTATCGGTACTTTATTTTTATATAGATTTTTAGTGACTTAGGAGACGAGGTGGTTTCAGTCTCCCTCCGCCACCTCAACTTAATCATATTTGATTCTCTCGAAAATATATAACTCTTTATAGTTGAATTACATCATTTTAAGGTGATAATAATTTTTGAATTAATTATTGTTAATAAATGAATATTATTAAAACTTTAGTATTTTCTTCACTGATTATCTGCGTCCCCCTATTAGTTTTTGCAGACATTAAGTCTAAAATAGAAAAAAAATTATACTCAAAAATAAACAACTTTACTGAAAATTTAGGAGATGGTGTTGCTGAGAGTCTAAGTGATTTTGAAAGATTAAAATACTTAGATTTTTCAATAAATATTCAAGACAGTTTGGAGCCAACTGTACAAATACAAAGTGTATCTAGCATAAAAGAGTATGATGACGGAGCTTTATTTAATCAATTAAATTTAATATCACATGATAGCGAAACAACAATAAATTTAGGTTTTGGAAAAAGAAAATTATTAGATAATGATGCATTGATGATAGGAACAAACTTATTTGTTGATTATCAGTTCGATGAATCTCACTTGAGAACAGGATTAGGTTTTGAAGCAGTTTCTAGCTCACTTGATATTATAGCAAATTATTATAATGCAATTTCAGGATTTAAAAAGACTAGCACTGGGAGTGAAAAAGCTTTAGATGGATATGATCTAAAATTAAATTATCATTTATCTAGATCTTCCAATACAGATTTATTTGTTCAATTATTTGAATGGGAGAATCCAAATTCAACATTTGAAGAAAAAGGTGAAAAAATAGGAATAAATTCTTCGATTGGTAATCTTGCTTTAGAACTTGGTTATTTAAATGATAACAAAGATAATGATGGATTGTTTGGTAGTTTAAAAGTCATAATACCTCTTGGAGGAAATAATTCAAAAGAAATACCAAATGAAATTGATACTAACCAAAAAAAATTAAGTGTTCGTGATAAATTGTATATGCCAGTTCAAAGAGAAAATAAAATAAAATTAGTAAAATTATCTTCAGGAGTAAAAGTAAGTGGCTTTTAATTTGAAAAATAAATTTATATTAGGATTTTTTATTGCTATTTCTTTCTCTATTTTGTTACAAAATAATGTACTAGCAGAAAATTGTCATAGGAATGCAGACAACAAAATTGTTGTGAACGATTTATCAGATACGCCAGTTTCTCATGATAGTGGAAGCAATTATAATAGAGATTATTGTAATGAAGAACCGTTGTTTTATAAAGTTAAAATATATGAAGTTATGGTATGTTCTCTAGATCCTTATGTGGCAGGGACAGGTGATACTGGTGCTAACCCAAATTTTACGTCTTGTATAAATATATATACAAATACTGTAGGTAAAGATGTGATCATACAACCAGGTATAAAAGCAGATCTTTTTGATGGAGCCAGCGTAGCATTACCAATTGGAACTTTCCCTTATTCAGTAATTATAGTTGACAATGAATTAACAATTAAACATTACGAGACATATATCGATAACGGGGGGAATGATGCAGACATTAGAGGATATAAAGCAGCTGGATTTTCTACTGGAACTACTTGTTATACTCATGACAAAACAACTACCTATACAGGATATGTAGCAGCAACCGTTCATGGAAAAACAATTATTTCAACATCACCAGGCACTGGAAGCTCTTTAGGTCTGATATGTACAGACTCATTTAATCCAGACAGTCCTCCATCTGATTATGATTATACAACAGAAATTATAGATTCAATTGATGCAACCTGTGATGCCTCAAATGATTGCGATAGCACCTTTAGACCATATGTTGCTTATCAAGCTAATAGCGATATCGATGGCTCATACGCGGGAGTTTTAATGCAAAGTGATAGAAGAACTGTTGGTTCCAACAGAAATAATTCAACAACAATAGCTTATATTATAAATTTTAATAATTCTTTAGTTATAACAGAAGATATCAAAAGCTTTGAAATGCAGTTTGATACCAAATCTTCTGTAAGTATTGATTGGGGGGCTGCAGGGGGAGTTACAAATGCGACTAAAATGGGTGTCGATCCTTTTAAAGTAAAATATATTGTTTCCAATAATTAATCGATAGTTTGATCGTATTCACCAATTTTACCAGTTTTTTGTAATAACTTATCTATAAATTGAAATATTTTTTTCATTCTAAGATTAGAAGTTGGACTTTCTGTAACAATTACTAAGGATGGTTTATTTGAAGAAGCTCTTATTAGTCCCCAGGATCCATCCTTAAAAGAAAATCTTATTCCATTTACCGTTAGTATTTCTTCTATTTTTTGATCATCAATTTTAATTTTATCTTCTTTAATTTTCTTAATTTCCTCAACTAAATCGTCGATAACTTCATATTTTTCACTATCTTTACAGTATGGCCCCATTGTAGGACTTTGGAAAGTAATTGGTAAATTATCAATTATTTGGCTAATTTTTTTTTTATTTTTATTTATTAGTTTACAGACTTGGATTGCAGAATTTATTCCATCATCATATCCGTAACCTAAAGGTTCATTAAAAAAGAAATGTCCACTTTTTTCAAATCCGGCTAAAGCCATTTCAGCATTTACTTTTCTTTTAATATGAGAATGTCCTGTTTTCCAATAAATAGTTTCACATTTATTTTCTTTTAATACTTTGTCATTTGAATATAGTCCTGTCGATTTTACATCAACGATAAATTTACTATTTTTATAATCTTTTGAGAGATTTCTAGCAATTAAAAGCCCTATTTTATCTGAAAAAATTTCGTTACCTTTATTATCAATAACACCAACTCTATCTCCATCACCATCAAAACCAAATCCAATATCAGCATTATTGTCTTTTACAGCTTTTGAAATTGCATGTAACATTTTTAAATCTTCGGGATTTGGATTATATTTTGGGAAAGTCCAGTCAAGTTCACAATCAAGTTCAATTACTTCACAGCCAATACTTCTTAAAATATCTGGTGCAAACATTCCTGCAGTTCCATTACCACAAGCAACCACTGCTTTAATTTTTTTATCTAATGTATTTTTAGTTATTAAATCATTTTTATAAATATCCATAAAACCATCAATTTTTTTTATATTTCCCTCACCAATAATAAATTTTTGATTGAGTGTAATATCTTTTAGTTCTTTCATTTCTTCAGATGCATGAGTAAGACCTTTTTTGATGCCCATTTTTACACCCGTCCAACCATTTTCATTATGGCTAGCTGTTACCATGGCTATTGCATCAGAATTTAAATTAAATTGTGCGAAATAAACCATAGGCGATAATGATAATCCTATATCTTCGATATTGCATCCAGTTGAAACTAAACCCAATTTTAATTTTTCTTTAATATGTTCGCTGTAAGATCTGTAATCTTGGCCAACTATAACTCTAGGATTATTTTTCTTTGTATGATTAATTATTTGAGTTCCAAGGCCTTTACCAAGTTGAATGATTCCATCATCATCTATGTCTCTTTCGTATACCCATCGTGCGTCATATTCCCGAAAGCCATAGTGATCAATTTTTCCCGAATTATTCATGTGGATATATGTACATTTTTTTAAAATTTTTATTGATAAATATTTAATAAGTTCTATAAATGTTCTATTGATTTACAATTTATATAGTATATCAGGTATATTTACACACTATATCTAGTTATTTACTAGATTTTTTAGTATAAAGATAAAAAGGGAGTTTAATGAACAAAATATTGTCTCAGGCAATCAGGAAGGCTGTCTCTGATTATAAACCAGCGGAAAAAATCAGCAATAATGACAAAAGACCAGACTTATTTTCACTAAATAACAACACAGAGTTGTTTCAAAATTCTAAAGGGATAACTATTAAAATAGATAGATCTAGAGATAATAATTTAACAGATTTTGGAAGAGCAACACTAAGCGACAGATACCTTGGAGAAAACGAGTCTTTCCAAGATTTATTTGCAAGAGTTGCGAGTCATTATGCAGATGACAACTTACACGCGCAAAGACTTTACAACTACATAAGTAACTTATGGTTCATGCCAGCAACACCAGTTCTATCAAATGGTGGGACAAAAAGAGGTTTGCCAATTTCTTGTTTCTTAAATGAAGCAGGGGATAGTTTAACTGGAATATTAGATCTTTGGAGTGAAAATGTTTGGTTAGCCGCTAAAGGTGGAGGTATTGGAAGTTATTGGGGCAACTTAAGATCTATCGGAGAAAAAATTGGAAGAGTTGGAAAAACTTCAGGAATAATTCCTTTCATCAAAGTTATGGACTCTTTGACAATGGCGATCAGTCAAGGTTCTTTAAGAAGAGGATCAGCAGCTTGTTATCTTCCAATTGATCATCCGGAGATAGAAGAATTTATTGAAATGAGAAGACCAACAGGTGGTGATCCAAACAGAAGATCATTAAATTTACACCACGGTGTTTTAGTTTCAGATGCATTTATGAGAGCTGTTGAGTTAGACGAGCAATGGGCACTAAAAAGTCCAAAAGATCAATCAGTTCAAGCCACCGTTTCTGCAAGAAATTTATGGATTAGATTATTAACTGCAAGAATTGAAACTGGAGAACCTTATATTGTTTTCATTGATACAGTTAATAGAATGATACCTCAACATCATAAACTGGCTGGTTTAACTGTTAAGACATCTAACTTGTGCAGTGAAATAACTTTACCCACAGGAATTGATAAAGAGGGCAGAGATAGAACGGCAGTATGTTGTTTATCATCTTTAAATTTAGAAACTTATGATGAATGGAAAGACGATGAAAATTTTGTTCCAGATGTAATGAGATTTTTAGATAATGTATTAACTGACTTTACTGAAAAAGCTCCCGAGTCATTCAGTGATGCAGTTTATTCAGCATTAAAAGAGAGAAGTGTTGGTCTAGGTGTTATGGGACTTCATTCATTCTTCCAACAAAAAATGATTCCTTTTGAATCTGTGATGAGTAAAGTTTGGAATAAAAAAATATTTGAAAGCATCCAAAAACAGGTTGATCAAGCTTCAAAAGATTTGGCTGATGAAAGAGGTGCATGTCCAGATGCTGCGGATTATGGTATTAATGAAAGATTTTCAAATAAAACCGCAATAGCTCCAACTGCTTCAATTTCAATTATTTGTGGTGGAACTTCTCCAGGAGTTGAGCCAATTGCAGCAAATAGTTACACACATAAAACTTTGTCTGGATCATTTAATGTTAGAAATAAATATCTTAGTAAATTATTAGAGAAGCACGGTAAAAATGATGATGAAACTTGGTCAAGTATAACAACTAATCAAGGCTCAGTTTCTCATCTTGATTTTTTAACACAACAAGAAAAAGACGTATTTAAAACAGCTTTTGAACTAGACCAGAAATGGATCGTGGAGCTAGGTGCAGATAGAACTCCTCATATTTCACAAGCACAATCAATAAATATATTTATACCTGCAGATATTCATAAAAGAGACTTGCACCAAATTCATTTCCAAGCTTGGAAAAAAGGATTGAAAAGTCTTTATTACTGCAGATCTAAATCAATACAAAGAGCGGAAAATGTAAACGATGCAAACTCTACAGATGTAACTGCAAACGTTTACAAATCTAAGAAACAAGAAAATCAACAACCAGAATATGAGGAGTGTTTATCATGTCAGTAGAAAGTCTAAAAGATACAAAACAAAAAATTATAGAACCAAAAAAAATGGGTCTATTAGTTGAAAACCCAGTTTATAAACCATTCAGATACCCATGGTGTTATGATGCTTGGTTAACACAACAAAGAATTCATTGGTTACCAGAGGAAGTTCCACTTGGTGATGACGTCAGAGATTGGCAAAAAAATCTTTCAGAGTCAGAAAAAAATTTATTAACGCAAATTTTTAGATTTTTTACTCAAGCAGATGTTGAAGTTAATAACTGTTATTTAAGACATTACACAACTGTATTTAAACCAACAGAAGTTTTAATGATGATGACTGCATTTGCTTCAATGGAGACAGTTCATGTAGCAGCCTATTCACATCTATTAGATACTATTGGAATGCCAGAATCTGAATATTCTGCATTCATGAAATATAAAGAGATGAAAGATAAATATGATTATATGCAAAACTTTAATGTAAACTCAAAAGAAGATATCGCAAAAACTGTTGCAGTATTTAGCGCCTTTACAGAAGGTCTTCAGTTATTTGCAAGTTTTGCAATTTTATTAAACTTTCCAAGACACAACAAACTCAAAGGAATGGGTCAGATAGTTACTTGGTCAGTAAGAGATGAAACTCTTCATTGTAATTCTATGATTAGAATTTTTAAAGAGTTCATTAAAGAAAACCCTGAGATTTGGACTCCGAAACTTAAAAAAGAACTTTATGAAGCTTGTAGAACTATAATTGAACATGAAGATGCATTTATTGATCTGGCTTTTGAAATGGGTCCAATGCAAGGTTTAACTGCTCAAGAAGTTAAAGATTATATTAGGTTTATTGGTAATAGAAGATTAACTCAGTTAGGTCTTGAGCCAATATATGATGTTCAGAAAAATCCATTAACATGGCTAGACACTATGTTAAATGCAGTAGAGCATATGAACTTCTTTGAAGGTAGAGCCACTGAATATTCAAAAGCATCTACACAAGGTAACTGGATAGACGCTTTCTCCTAGGATTGAGTGATAGTAAGTCCCTGTATAAGTATTTGTAAGACTGATCCAGTATCTGGTCTATGTTACGGTTGTGGCAGATCAGACGAAGAAAAAAAGACATGGAAAGACCCAGCTACAACTGAAGAATGGAAATATAAAAACCTAAAAGACATAGAAACTAGACTAACAGGCTGGCAACTTAAAAGTTTTAAGTTGTCTTATAAAAATAAAGTTAAAAAAGGAATTTCTTTATATAAGGAAAAACAAAACTTTAAATCTTAACTTTAGTTCTTAACATCTTTGGGGGTCGTTACAATTTTCGGGTGTTTGACCAGGATTTCCCGGCGTTTGACCAGGATTTCCCGGCGTTTGACCAGGATTTCCCTCAGGAGGGTTGCTTGGATTATTTAATTGGTTGCCTTGATTGTTGCTTTGACCCATATCATTGTTAGAATTTGATGTATTAATATTAGAATTCTGTGGGGACTCACTTTGTTTATACTTTTTTAAAATTGATTTTGATATCTCTGTAAATTTACAATCATTAATATTTTTAAATTTTTTTTTTGTGAACTCACAAGATATATTTATCCATTCATATATTTGATCATTAAACGACTGATAGTAAGTTTTAACTACATCTTTGTTCTTATCTAATAAATCTATTTGCCTAAAATCACTTGATAGATTAGTTACAGTTTTATTTGAGCAACCCACTAACATGAGTGAAGTAATAAAACATGATAATATAATGTATTTTTGAAACATCGATCAATATATACAACTCGGAATTGAATACAGCAAACTAGATGTAGTATGTGTAATAAAATAATTTACTAGATCTTTTATCTTTGATTTAAAAGCATTACTTTTCTGTATTTGCTTCCTTTATATTTTGCTAAAGGTCTAATCAATTTATTAGATGAATGTTGTTCCATTATGTGAGCCGACCAACCTGTAATCCTTGAAATTACAAATATTGGTGTAAAGAAATCTGTATCAAAACCCATTAAATGATAAGTAGGTCCCGTCGGGTAATCTACGTTTGGATGTATATTTTTTTTACTGATCATTACTTTTTCAACGATATCGTAAATCTTTAAAAACTTTTTATCTTTTTTAATTCTAGCAACTTTTTTGAAATACTCTTTCATGGTTGGAACTCGAGAGTCTCCACTCTTATAAACCCTGTGTCCAAAACCCATCACAACCTCTTTTTTCTTTAATGCATTATTGATCCATTTTAAGGCATTCTCGGGTTTTTTGATTTTATTCATCATATGCATAACTTCTTCATTAGCTCCACCATGTAATGGTCCCTTTAAACTAGCTATAGCTCCTGTTATTGCGCCATGAATGTCAGACAAACTGCTAGTTATTGTTCTAGCTGTAAAAGTTGAAACATTAAAACTATGTTCTGCATATAAAATTAAAGATACATCAAATGCTTTAACAATTTCCTTTTGAGGAACCTTTCCAAAACACATATAGAAAAAGTTTTCTGCAAAAGTTAATTCTTTTTTAGGTTTAATAATTTTCTTACCTTTTCGAATTCTATAAAACGCTGCTAAAGCAGTTGGAGTTTTAGCTAAAATTCTTAAAGCTTTTCTTGTATTAGCTTCCTGAGAATTATCTGTAGTTTCCTTATCTTCTAATCCCATTACACTAACCGCTGTTCGAGCAACATCCATAGGATGAGACTTTTTGGGCATGTGTTTGATTATTTCATAAAGATTTTTCGATAAATCCCTTTGTCCTCTTTCAATTTTTTCAAATTGTCTTAGCTCTATACTGTTTGGTAAATCACCTTTTAAAATAAGATATGCAGCTTCTTCAAATCTACAAAATTCACACAGATCTTGAACAGCATAACCCCTATAAGTTAATGAGTTAATTTCAGGCATAACTTTAGAAACCTCTGTTTCATCAACAACAATTCCTAATAAACCTTTTTTTACTTCTTCACTCATTATTCATGTCCCTCTGTACTAAAATTATATATCTTTTCGTCTAAAGAGTTATATTTTTCATACTCAACTAGATCGTATAATCTTTTTCTGGTTTGCATTTTATCTATAATATTATTTTGATGTCCATCCGCAAAAATGGCACGTAGACCATCCTCAACACTTTTCATCGCTAATCTCTGTGTAGTAACTGGATAAATTACAATATTATAACCAAGTTCTTCTAATTGCTTAAAATCTAACAATTTTGATTTACCAAATTCTGTCATATTAGCTAAAAGATAACAATCTAGTGATTTTCTTACTTTTTCAAACTCAGATTCATCCTTTAATGCTTCTGGAAAAACAATTTCTGCACCAGCATCAATATAAGATTTGCAACGATCAATCATTTTATCAATACCTTCTACACTTTTAGCATCAGAACGTGCAATGATTTTAAAATTTTTGTCTGATCTTGCATCTACACATTCTTTGATTTTTTTTGTCATATCTTCTTTTGATATCAATTCTTTATTGTCTAAATGGCCACATCTTTTCTGTTCTATCTGATCTTCTAAATGAATTGCTGAAATACCAAAATTTTCAAATGTTTGTACAGTTTCTTTACAAGATTTAAAACCTGTATCGACATCAACAACTGTTGGAAGATTTGTAACACGTGCAATTTGCTTTGATCTGTTACTGACATCATTAAGAGTTGTTAATCCTATATCAGGATAACCCAAATCATTGGACATAACACCTCCAGATACATAAACACCATCATATCCAATTTCTTCAATAACTTTTGCTGTTAATGGATTATATGCACCTGGTATTCTTAAAATTTTATTTGATTTAAGTTTATTATCTAAATCAATTCTTTTCTCTTCAGGTTTTTTTTCAACAAAGTGCACTAGAATATTCCTTTTTTATTATTTGATTTTAAATACCTTTTGCTTACTTCAATATTTAGTTTTGTAAGCTGATTATTTTTTAATTTTTTTAAATTTTGAACATCTTTTAAAAATCTATCACTTTCTTTTTTAGAAATAATATTTTCTGTTAAAATTTTAAATTTATTTATATAATCTTTTCTTTCAAAAGGTCTTTTACCGTAAGGATGAGCATCTGCTCTTTCTAATTCCTCAATAATTTTTTTCCCATTATTTAATGTTACTATAACCTTTGCACCAAAAGATTTCTTTTTTGAATCAGGATCATGGTATTTCTTTGTCCATTTTTTATCCTCATGAGTTTTAATTGATCTCCATATTTTAATAGTGCTTTTTTTATTAGCTCTCTTTTTAGTATAAGACTTTACATGATGCCAATCTGCATCTTCTAAAGCTACTGCAAAAATATACATTATTGAGTGATCTAAAGTTTCTCTACTAGCATTCGGATCCATTTTTTGTGGATCATTAGCTCCAGTCCCTATTACATAATGCGTGTGATGACTTGTATATATATCTATTTTTTTAATTGTATTTAGATTATCAATTTTTTTATTAAGTGCTTTTGCAATATCAATTAATGCTTGAGCTTGATATTCCGCAGAATATTCCTTTGTATATGTTTCAAGAATAGCTTTTTTTTCTTCGTTTTTTTTAGGCAAAGGAACAAAATATTTAGCATTTTTTCCATCTAATATTCTTGCTATTACGCTGTCTTCACCTTCATAAATAGGACTCGGAGCTCCTTCACCTCTCATCGTTCTATCCACAGCTTCAATTGCTAATTTTCCTGCATGAGCTGGAGCATACGCCTTCCAACTTGAAATCTCACCTTTTCTTGATTGTCTTGTTGAAACACTCACATGTAATGCTTGTTGAACAGCTTGATAAATAGTTTCTGTATTTAATTTTAACATAGATCCAATACCAGCAGCAACACTTGGTCCCAAGTGAGCGATATGATCAACTTTGTGTTTATGAAGACAAATAGCTTTTACAAGATTAACTTGCACTTCATAAGCAGTTATAATTCCTCTTAATAAATCATTTCCATTTTTTTTTAATTGTTGTGCCACTGCTAAAAGAGCAGGAATATTATCACCAGGATGACTGTAATCAGCTGCTAGAAATGTATCATGAAAATCTAATTCTCTAACAGCAGTTCCATTTGCCCACGCAGCCCATTCACAATCAAATTTTAGTTTTGAATTTATGCCAAAAAGATTAGCTCCATTTCTTCTAACGTGTTTTTTTGCCATTTCTCTTGCAGATATTACAGGTCTTCTATTTAAGGAGGCTATAGCAACAGAAGCGTTATCAATAATTCTATTAATAACCATTTCTACTGAATTTTTATTTAATTTAGCATTATCACTTGCTATCTCTGCAATTTTCCATGCAAGCTGTTTCTTCTTTGGCAGATTTATTTTTGATGGATATACTTTAATTGTATGTAATAACAAAATAACTCCTTATTTGTGATTTTGTTTTAATAGTTAAAATAAATTAATCAATATTAAAGATATTGAGATACAATTTTTTCAATACCTACAAAGTCTTTTATTAAGTGATTATGATAAATTTCATCAATATTTTTTTCAGTATATCCATCTTCTAATAAAATCATTGGAATTTCTGCCGCTTTAGCAGCATTTGCATCTGACTCACTATCACCGATCATAATTGATTTATTTTTACTACCATCTAAAATTTCTATGATTGTTGTTATGTGCCTTGGATCAGGTTTGCAATAATCAAAAGTATTATAACCAGCAACATACTCAAAGTAATCATATATCCCAATTTTTTTTAGAAGATCCACTGCAAGATGTTCAGTCTTGTTAGTACATACAGCCATTGATATATTTTCTTTTTTACACCAATTTAAAAAATCTTTTACACCAGTCATCAAAGTGCTTTCATTTAAAATATTATTTCCATAATAAGAAATAAACTCATCTGTCATTTCATTTTTAATTTTTTCATTAATCGAAGTTAACTCTTTTTTGGCTTGGCTCCATATAGATCTGCCAATCATTGCTCCAGCTCCTTGACCAACAGTATTTTTAAGTTCATCAAGAGATTTTGTGGGGTATCCAAATTTCCTCATAACATGGTTATGAGCAAGCATTAGATCAGGTGCTGTGTCTACTAACGTACCATCTAAATCAAACAGAACTGTGAATTTTTGTGTCATTTAAAAAGTATTAATAAGAAATAAATTGTGAATTAATTAAATCAATACCCAGTTATATACAACTATCTAATGAATAGTCAAAATTTACAAAATAAACTTAGAGATAAATTTTTAAAAAAAGGTGTCAAAATGAAGGGGCCTGAGACAGTTTTTTTTTCTAAAGATACTAAAATTGGAAAAAATGTAGAGATAGAACCTTACGTTGTGTTTGCCGATAAAGTGAAAATAGGAAACAATGTAAAAATTTTATCTTTCTCTCATCTTGAGGGTGTTAAAATAGATAATGATGTAAGTGTAGGTCCATATGCACGTTTAAGACCTGGAACAAAAATAAAATCTGGATCAAAAATTGGAAATTTTGTTGAGGTAAAAAAATCTACAATAAATAAAAATTCTAAAGTTAATCATTTATCATATATTGGAGATGCACTAGTAGGGAAGGAAGTTAATATTGGAGCTGGAACAATAACTTGTAATTATGATGGAAGAAAAAAAAGTAAAACAAATATTAAGGATAAAGTATTTGTAGGTTCAAATACTTCTTTGGTAGCACCAGTTACTCTGAATGAAAAAAGTGTCATAGGTGCAGGTTCAGTAATTACTAAAAATGTAAGCAAAGGGTCGTTGGCATTAACAAGATCAAATCAAAAAGAAAAGAAAAATTACAAAAGGAAATAATAAGTAATGTGTGGAATAGTTGGAATTACAAGCTCTAAAGAGGTTACTCCCAGAATTATAAGTTCATTAAAAAAACTTGAGTATAGAGGCTACGACTCTGCAGGCATAGCAACTCTTTCAAATGGAAATATAAATGAGGTAAAATGTGAGGGTAGAGTAGACGCTTTAGAGAAAAACATTATACAAACTAAAATATCTGGCTTTATTGGTATCGGACATGTTAGGTGGGCAACTCATGGAAAACCTAGTTCAATCAATGCACATCCTCATTCATCAGAAGATGTATCTGTCGTTCATAATGGTATAATTGAAAATTCAACTATTCTAAAAAAGTTATTAGAAAATAAAGGTTACAAGTTTAAATCTCAAACAGACACAGAAGTAATAGTTCATTTGGTAACTGATTATTTAAAAAAAAATAACCTTAAAAATACAATAATAAAAGTTTTAAAAAAATTACACGGTAGTTTTGCGCTAGGAATAATATTTAAAGACCAACCAGACTTAATAGTTGGGGCAAGAAGAGGCTCTCCTCTTGCAGTCGGTTATGGTCCAAATGAACACTATCTTGGTTCAGACTCTTATGCATTAAAGTCAATGACTAATAAAATTTCATATTTAAATGATGGAGAATTTTGCATATTAAAAAAAGATCAAGTCGAATTCTTTGATGCTGATGGAACCAAAGTAAACAAAAAAATTTTAAATCTTTCTAAAGATGATCGAAATTATGAAAAAGGAGATTACAAATATTATATGGCTAAAGAAATAGATGAGCAGCCGATTACCTTAAAAAATTGTGTAAATGAGTACATCGATAAACATAACAAAGAAATAAATATTTATAATTTTCCTTGGAAAATAAGTGAAATTTCATCAGTGGTTTTAATTGGATGCGGAACAGCATATCACTCATGCCTTGTTGCCAAATATTGGTTTGAACAAAATACAAGTTTAGACGTCAGTGTTGATATAGCTTCTGAGTTTAGATATCGAAAAATTAAATTTAAGAAAGATTGTCTCTATGTATTTGTTTCTCAATCAGGAGAAACTGCAGATACATTTGCAGCATTAGATTTGTGCAAAAAGAACAATGTTAAAACTTGTGCAGTAGTAAATGTTGTTGAAAGTTCAATTGCAAGAGACGCTGATCTAGTTTTACCTATTCATTGTGGACCAGAAGTGGGTGTTGCATCTACAAAAGCTTTCTTAGGACAAATGTTAGTTCTTTATTTATTATGTACTAAGCTTTCTTATGAACAAAAATCAATTAATAAAAAGGACTATCAAAAGAAGATAAAAGATTTACTGTCATTATCTAAATCTGCAAAAAATACTCTTAATATTGAAGATAAAATTCAAACACTTGGAAGAGATTTTGCTAATTCTAAAGGATCAATGTTTCTAGGTAGAGGATATTCATATCCAATTGCACTTGAAGGTGCTTTAAAACTAAAAGAGCTCGCTTATGTTCATGCCGAAGGTTATCCAGCAGGAGAAATGAAACATGGACCTCTTGCACTAATAGAAGAAGGTATGCCTGTAGTGGTAATTGCTCCAAGAGATGAGCATTACAAAAAAACTATTTCAAATATGCAAGAAGTTATTTCAAGAGGTGCAAAAGTTTTACTAATAACAAATAAAAGTACTGATGAAATTTATTCAGAAAATATTTGGGAGCAAATAGAAGTTGAGCATGTATCAGATGAACTCATTCCTTTCTTGACCACTATACCTTTGCAAAAGTTAGCTTATTACTCTGCATTAGATAAAGGATACGATATAGATAAACCAAGAAACTTAGCTAAATCTGTCACTGTTGAATAAATAATAAAGTCTGTTAAAACAATTCTGAGTTGAAATGAAAAATTGGAAAATAAATAGCTGGAGAAAATACCCTGTCAAACATATTCCTCAATATGAAGATGAGAAGGAATTAGAGATGGTTTTAAATAAATTGAAAACCTTTCCTCCTCTAGTTTTTGCAGGTGAAACAAGACATTTGAAAGATCAGTTAGCATTGGTCAATGATGGAAAAGCTTTTCTATTACAAGGTGGTGATTGTGCAGAAAGTTTTGCGGAATTTCATCCTGACAATATAAGAGATACTTTTAAGGTTATTCTTCAAATGGCTTTAGTGATGACTTACTCAGCTTCTTTACCTATTGTAAAACTTGGAAGAATTGCTGGACAATTTTCAAAACCAAGAAGTGCTCCAACTGAAAAACAAGGTGATAAAGAATTACCAAGTTATTTGGGAGACAATATAAATGCAATAGATTTTAATGAAAAAGCTAGAAGACCTGATCCAAAAAGAATGTTTAAGGCTTATTCTCAATCTGCTTCAACTTTAAACCTTTTAAGAGCATTTTCAAAAGGTGGTTTTGCCGATCTAAATAAGGTTCATTTATGGAATTTAGATTATATTAAGAAAAGTCCTCAAGCTAAGAAGTTTAAAGAGTTAGAAGATAAAATAGCAGATGCATTGGCGTTTATGGATGCTTGCGGAATTACATCCGATTTCAATAATAGATTATACACAGTTAACTTTTGGACTTCTCATGAAGCCTTACACTTACCTTTTGAGGAAAGCATGACAAGAGTAGACTCAACGACAGGTGAATATCACGATACTTCAGCACACTTTGTTTGGATAGGGGATAGAACAAGACAATTAGATGGAGGACATGTTGAGTTTTGTAAAGGAATAGAAAATCCAATTGGCATCAAATGTGGCCCAACTTCAAAACCTGATGAAATTGCAAGAATATGTGAAGTTATAAATCCTAAAAATGAAAAAGGAAAAATAACTTTAATCTCAAGATTTGGTCATCAAAACGTTGAAAAATTTTTACCAAAATTAATTAGAGGTATTAAAAAGGAAGGTTTAAATGTTGTTTGGTCATGTGATCCAATGCATGGCAATACAATTAAATCAACTACTGGTTTTAAAACAAGACCGTTTAATGATGTTGTAAGTGAAGTTAAAAATGTATTTGCAGTTCATCAAGCAGAAGGTTCGTATGCGGGAGGTCTTCATGTTGAAATGACAGGACAAGATGTGACAGAGTGTACTGGTGGAGCAAAAAAAATATCAGATGCAGATTTATCAAGCAGATATCATACACACTGTGATCCAAGATTGAACTCTGATCAAGCTATAGAATTAGCGTTTTTAATTTCAGATGAGATAAAAAAGAATAGTTTGTATTCTAAATCTGCAATTAAAGCGGCATCTTAACAGTTTAAAAATAAATTTTTTTTCTTATATTTAAATTATGACACCCAAAGATAAAGTGAATCACATTAAAAACTGGATTTCAGATTACGTAAATTCTATGCCAAAAAAAGCTCAATCTTTAGTGATTGGTATTTCTGGTGGAATAGACTCTTCTGTTTCAAGTACATTAAGTGCAATGACTGGTTTAAAAACAATTGTTTTATCAATGCCTATTAAACAAAAATCTGCACAACACGATCTAAGTTTGGCACATCAAGAGTGGTTAAAGAAGAATTATAGCAATGTAGAGGGACACACATTAGAATTAGATAGTTTATTCAAAACATTTGAAGGAACATTAAACAATTTTGGTAGTGAACATGGAATGGCAAACTCTAGAGCAAGATTAAGAATGACAACACTTTATCAAGTAGCTGCCGCAAACAATGGAATAGTTGTCGGAACAGGAAATAAAGTAGAGGATTTTGGAGTTGGTTTTTATACAAAATATGGTGATGGTGGAGTAGATATTTCTCCAATAGCAGATTGTAATAAAACTGAGGTATGGGAACTTGGTAAAGAACTTGGAATTTTAAAAGAGATTATAGATGCTCCTCCTACAGACGGATTGTGGGATGATGGTCGTACTGATGAGGGACAGCTTGGTTTGTCATATAAAGAATTAGAAGAAGCAATGGATAATGAAAATTCTGTAAATAGAGATAAATATAATTCAATTCGAAGTGCAAATTTGCATAAAATGGAACCTATTCCAGTATGCAAAATTCCAAATTAATCAAATAGATTCACAAATCTACAATTTAAGTATATTCCTAGTTGTATGGCTAAAGATATATTTTTAACTAATAGTCTAGGTGGTAAGAAAGAAAAATTTACACCCAAAAATGAAAAATCCATAGGCATGTATGTTTGTGGTCCAACTGTTTATGATGACCCACATATTGGTAATGCTAGACCATTAGTTGTTTTTGACATTCTTTATAAAATTTTAAAAAATAAATACGGGTCAACATCTGTAAAATATGTCAGAAATATAACAGACATAGATGACAAAATAATCAAAGCATCTAATGATCAAAATATTTCTATAAACGACTTAACTTCAAAAATTACTGAAAATTTTCATAAGGATTGTAATTACTTAAAATGTGAAACACCAAACAGCGAACCAAAGGCAACAGAAAATATAAAACAAATGATTGAAATGATCACAGAACTAGAGAAAAAAGGGTTTGCATATTCTAAGGATAAGCATGTTTATTTTGAAGTTAAAAAATTTAGTGATTATGGAAAACTATCTAATAAAAAGTTAGATGAATTAATAGCTGGTTCACGAGTAGAGGTTTCAGAAATAAAAAAAAATCCTGAAGATTTTGTATTATGGAAACCATCAACAGATAAGGAACCTTCATGGGATTCTCCTTGGGGAAAAGGTAGACCAGGTTGGCATTTAGAATGTTCGGTTATGTCTAAAAGATATTTGGGTGAAGAATTTGATATTCATGGTGGTGGTAGAGACTTGATTTTTCCTCATCATGAAAATGAGATTGCTCAATCAAGATGTGCAAATGAAACAAATTCATTTGCAAATTATTGGGTTCATAACGGGTTTATAACTCTTTCTAATGAAAAAATGGCAAAATCTCAGGGAAATATTTTAAAAATAAAAGATTTTAAAAATAAATATAATGGCCAAGTTTTAAGATTAGCATTAATTAGTGCTCACTATAGACAAGGATTAGATTGGAATGACAAACTAATATCAGAATGTGAGAAGACTTTAAGCAAATGGTATTCAGCCTATTCTGATGTTCATAAAAGTACAATATTGCCAGACGAATTATTAGATCCTTTATATGACGATTTAAACACTCCAGGCTATATTGCTAATTTACATTCTTTATATAGTAAAGCTTCAACTGGAACGAACGAGGATAAAGCAACTTTTGTAAAAGCTTGCAATTTTATAGGTTTATTAACTGATACTTCGGAAGAGTGGCTACAAACAAAAAAAAATACAATTTCTCTTTCAGAAGATGAAATTAATTCAAAAATAGTTCAGA